>JAFAZC010000153.1 GCA_019239965.1 Kutzneria sp.
TTGACGACCCTAGACCGACAGCACTCCTCACCTTTGTTTACGCCAGCCCCGATCAGGGGTGCCGCGGAGTCACCTCGACCATTCCGCATGCCGGCACACGAGCCGGTGTCACCCTCGGCAACCAGACTGGCCGGATTCGTCCAGCCAGGGACGGGAGCACCGACATGACGCTAGGTCGCCTACTGGCATGATCTTCCCGTCGTCTTTGCGACCGTCGAAGTACCCAGGCTGACCGTTTCCGCACGACGACGCCGACGGCCCACTGTGGGAGACGCCAAGCGACGGGTTACTCGTATCACTACCCCGTACCTGTCGGCGGCAGTCACGACGTTGCCGGCCCGGCGACCCGAGTCCCCACGCCGCTGCGTTGTGAGTTGATGGCCGGACACGATTCGGCCCACTCGTTCCCGCATCCCGCACGCACGCATCGACGGCGCCGACCGACCGCTGCCTTGCTGTCACCAACCTGAGACTATCCTGCGTGTTCAACCCGAGCTCGCACGTTCGATCCCGTTACGGCAGAGCGGGACCACTGCCGCGACGACCGTCCCTTCGAGACAATGTGGCGCCGGTGGTTTCCTTCGGCGAACTCATGCTGGTCGCCGCTGACCGGGCCTGCGGGCGCGAGGAACAGCACCTGCACACACCGAGGCGCTCCCTCGGATACGGATGGCACGGCCGTCCAGCGGTATCTCGGCGCGTCCAGCACCGGGTCGCTGAACTGGACGGCGTGCACTGCGGTGCGGCCGTCCCTCGTAGTCGGCTTGACTGCCGCCGTCTCGGTCATGATCGTTGTCCTCTCGTCCGGCGCAGTGACGCGCCGATGGTGTACAGGTGGCTCAGCACCTGTTGGTAGGAGCCCAGGAGGCTGGTCTGGCTGTAGCCGATGCCGTTGCGCAGACAGAACCGCTCCACCAGGGGCTGCGCGTGGCGCAAGTTCGCCCTCGGCATGTTGGGGAACAGGTGGTGCTCAATCTGGTAGTTCAGTCCGCCCAGTAGGAAGTCGACGACGCGGCCGCCGCGCACGTTGCGCGAGGTCAGAACCTGCTTACGCAGGAAGTCCAGCCGCTGGCCGGCCGATACGGTGGGCATGCCCTTGTGGTTGGGGGCGAACGAACACCCCATGTAGATGCCCCACATACCCTGGTGCACCGCGATGAACAGCGTCGCGTGCAGCGGGGGCAGCACCCAGAACACGGCCGCCAGGTAGCCGGCGATGTGTGCCGCGAGCAGCGTCCCCTCCAGCCGGACCGCCTTGACCTCGCGCCGCCAGACTGCCTTGACGCCCGCAATGTGTAGGCTCAGTCCTTCCAGCGCCAGCAGCGGGAAGAACAGCACGGCTTGGTGCCTCGTCAGCCAGCGGACCACGCCCTCCTTGGCGGCGGCCTGTTCGCTGGTGAAGGCCAGCACCGAAATCTGAATGTCCGGGTCGTCGTCCTCGTGGTTGGGATTGGCGTGGTGGCGGTTGTGCTTGCCCAGCCACCAGCCGTAACTCATGCCGACCAAGCCGGCGTGCAGGTAACCGACGACGTCGTTGCCCCGTTTGCTGGTGAAGATCTGCTTGTGGCCGGCGTCGTGACCGATGAACGCGAGCTGCGTGTGCACCAGAGCCAGGAAGACCGCGGTGACGAGTTGCCACCACGACGAGCCTAGCACGGCGAACGCCGTCCAGCCGGCGGTCAGCAGCACCACGTTGACCGCGAACTTCACTATGTAGCTGCGGTGCCGACGGTCGAGCAGGCCATGCTCTTTAATCACGCGGGACAGCTCCGCGAAGTCGGTGCAGCGTGGCGTGGCGGCCTGTCCTCGGTCGATCGACGTCATAAAGTTCCGATGCTCGTGCTGGACGGCCGACGACAAACTCCGTCATGTGACAACGTCCCGGAACGCCAAAGGGTTCCGGGGTCGTCCTCGCATCACCGCCCATCGTCCTCGACAAGCGGCTGCGGCGCTCGCCACGCCCGCAGTCACCTCGGCGAGCACCGCGAGAACTCACCCACCGTCGCGAAGTCGGCGCGCCGGGCCCGCTGCCGACCCTGCCCAGTCCCCCGGACTCGAAGCTCTCCCAGCCGCTGTCCCGCGCGAGCGCGAACGGCGAGTTGGCCCTGCCCGGCAGCAGTGGCGGCAGTCACGATCGAGGCCGCGACAGCGCTGACGCGTCGCGGCTTGGGGACTGCACTCCGACATGCACGCGACGATCGTACGTCCCCGTATCGGGCAGCGGTGCTGGGATCTGGTCGACGAGCTGCCGATAAACCCGGCGGGTCGGTGACCGCCGACAAGGCGGACGCGGCGTCGAAGGGCAGCACAGCGCCAGCCGCGAGCAGGTGACCGACGCGATCGGCCGCACCGGCGAGCAGGCCGCGGAGCTTTCCCTGCCCACGCGGACCTCGCGGAGCCCGGCACGCACTGAGGTGGCTGCCTCCATCTGGTTTCGCATGCACTCCGAAGTGACCGCCGACTCGTCCACGAGCAGCCGCTCCATGTCGGGGGCGGCAAGCCCGACGCGTCCGGTCCCGAAGTCCACCAGCAGGAAATCCTCCTCGACACTGATCGTGAACGACGGATTCGACTGCTGTCGGCGCAACAGCCAGCCTATCGGGCGGGCTCACCTGCGACACAAACGCATCCGCGCTCGAAGTTCCCGGCGGCCGTCGCGGCGCAGTACTTCGCGCCGATCTCGTCATGCGTATCGGCCGGGTGCGGGCACACAGGACAGGCAGCCGGGGTCGTTTCGGTGTCAGCCGAATTCGGGCCACGCGTCGTGCTCGCCGATTCCGTCATGGCCGGCCTCCACCCTCCACCGCACAGGCACGGCGATTGTCTATAGTGGACGATTCTCACCGGCTGGTCGCGCTTCTGCGAACGCCGCAGCACGAGCGTCCCGGATGGCGGACCGGCGTCGCTGACCCTCATCGGAGAGCGCAGCCCGACAGTCCGCACCCAGGTGACCGGACACCGAGGGCTCGGTCGACGGTGTCGGTTCGGCGGCCAGCGCCCGCGACCGCAGCCACCAGTCGTCGTCGACGGAATAGACTTCACCAGCTTGGCTGTGATTGGGCGCTGAACCTCGCGGACGAGCGGACCCGCATCATGCCGGTCTCCTTGTCCTCGGTCACATCATGACCGACACAGGGGTTCGCCAGGGACGGCACCGGCCTGGTTGCCAACACGCGAGATGCTCCCGGCGCCGAAACACTACACCCCACGGTGACATCGAGTGGTCCCGATCACCCACGGCCGTCGCCCGGACGATGATCGCTCGGTGCTGGTCGCACGGCGCCGGCGCGGGCCTGTGCGCTGGAGATATTCGCATCACAACCGACGCCGAGCGTGCGTTGTTGACCGCGGCATCCCCGGGCTCCCAACGCCAACTCAATCCGATACTGGTTGCGCTGGAAGGCTTGAGTTTCCTTCGACACGCCGATAGAGAAGACCGGGACGGCGACGTTGTCCAGCCCCCAGAACAGCGACCGGTGACGATGCCTCTCACTATCGAACGGGCGCGAGAGGCTCGCGTACACGAACGTGTTCTTGCCGCCGACACGGCCAGGACGATCGCCGGTCACGCCAAGGATTGCTGGCGATATTCGAACTGGACACCCGGACGGCAAACCGCGCTGAACTGCCTTGCGCCAGCCCCAGCCGAGCGAAGCATGTAGTGTGTTCAGCCGGTTGTCGGCTGACCTCACCGTGAGGCGGAACGACGCCGGTAGGAGAGATCAGCATGGCGCAAGGCAGTGTGAAGTGGTTCAACGGTGAGAAGGGCTTCGGCTTCATCGCCCAGGACGGCGGCGGGCCCGATGTCTTCGTTCACTACTCGGAGATCCAGGGCAGCGGCTTCAAGTCCCTCGACGATGGCCAGCGGGTCGAGTTCGAGATCGGCCAGGGTCAGAGAGGACCGCAGGCCCAGGGCGTGCGCGCGATCTGAGTCCTGAGGCGTCGTCGTGCCCGTGTCCGTCATCGACGGACACGGGCACGTTTCGCCAGCGGTGCCGTACGGCTGCGGAGCAGCGGTCCCGCGAGCGCGTCTTGCCGTTGACCTCGACGACCTTTCCGAGACGACTGGGCCACAATCCACGCCTCGATCGGGTCGAGGTCGACTACGGGAAGCAACTCTTAGCCAGGGTTGTCCCCCGGTACGAGCCTTCCCTGTCCTGGCGTCAATCGTCGTGCTCGACGTGTGGTAACTGCGCGTTCAGCGCCACGCGAACCAGCGCGGGTGTGTCTGTCGGCGGCTAGGTCTCCACGCCAGGAAATCGAAGATCGCCCGTTCGGTTGGCTCGCCTCGTTGCCGGACGCTCCTCGACCAGCCCCTGCAGTTCATTCCTGCGGCCTTGCCTGGTGTTCCTTGGGCCCTTGCACGGACCACCCCCGGCAGGGCCATCAATCCCTCCCGCCGTGCTGCTACGCCCCTCTGCCTCGTCCCCCCGGCGTGATCGCCCCCATACGGGCGCCACTGATGAACACCACGCCTGACGACGCCGTGTGCCGTGGTGCATTTTCATTGCGGCTGACGCTGCCTCATGTTCGGCCAGTCAACGCTGCGAGGCGGGAAACGTGCCGCCGGCGCGGCTCAGAGCAATCAGCGCGGTGTACTGGTCCTGCCACGAGCGTTCGGTCGTCAACAGATCCGCCAGGTGCTGTACCCATGTCTCGTCGACGCGTGGATTGCCCGCCATTAGATGACGCAGGGGTCTCCTCCCTGGCCTTGACCCACTCGGCCAGCGCCGGGCCGATCACGGGGTCGCCAGCCTCTGCTGTCATGCCTCGACGGTACTCCCAGGTTTCACCCCACGGCAGCGGCACTTTGGGGTACGGTGGGCAGTGTCGAGACCTTTCTCACGCCGGTACCCGAGCCGGTGGCACGCTCGGCAACCACACTGGCCGGATTCGTTCGGCCAGGGACGGGAGCGTCCGCATCACGTCGGCTCGCCTGTTCGGATGTGCTTCTTGGCCCTATGGCCATCGAGCCGCTGCGGCTGACCGTTTCTCGCAACGACGAAGCCGTAAGCGCCCATCATGAGAGACGTCGAGCGACCGGACTCCTCGTAGCTGGCCTTCCACACCGGGTTGGCGGCGTGACCGCCGCCAACCCGGCTTCCCCTGCGAAGGGATTCCGCATGACCCACGTACGACCGGCTGGACCGGGTTATAAACGAGGTCGGCTTGCCAGCACCGGAAGTCTCGCCATGGTGGTGGATCTCGCTCACCGGACCAAGGCCGCCCGCACCGTGGCCAACAACTCCACAGACGCACAGGACTGCCGGACGCCGCTGCCGTCCATGCTCGGACTGGAGCCGGAGCAGCAGACACGCGGCCACATGCCACGCCAACCGCAGGACCACGCGGCTGCCGACTGCACGCCAGCCCTGACACGTGGACTCGCCGGCTATCTGCACGCCGTCGCCCGAGCCGTCGGCGTGCCCGTCGACGGCACATCGTATGAAGTCAGTGACACCGCGACCGCCTACCTCGCGTTGATCCGCCGCACGTCGGACCGGCCAGGCCGCGATCTGATGCTGGTGTGGAGCGAACACGATGGATGGGCGGTGTCGGTGGAGACCGAACCACTGGAGCCGCCGATCCTGCTGTCCTTCCTCGGCGGTGACGATCCAGTGCCCGATCCGCGGACCGTCGCACGCTTCGTGACCGAGGTACTCGCCGGTCGTCGAGGAGCCAGCCGTCCCACCAGCCCGTGCGGCCGTGCGCGTCTGGCCGAACGACTGACGTCTTACGCCGTTGCTGACAAGCCCCTATGTTGATATGCAGGCGGGTCTGCGGTGACACCGCTGGATTGTGCTACACCGGTGAAGAATCCGCTGAAACGCAGCGAATTTTTTGGCCTCTACGGTGTCATGAGGCGACGCGGCCTGCCGAAGCATCGTCCCCGCAGCCATCCGCAGGGTGACCTACCCCTCCATCCTGCGGCAGTGCCTTCTGCACCAGAGGATTCGTACAACCGGACCGGCACAGCCCGCTGCGACCATATTCGCCGTCACCTCCACGCGGCCCGAACACCATCGGGAACAACACCGACCACGGGCATACGCGTCTCCCACACCCTGCACGACACCACGACTGACACTTCCCGACTCGACGCGACCGGGTGACCTGCCCGCCCGCGTCGCACCGGACTCGGTGCCCGGCGAGATCCTGTTACGAACACGCACACCGGCGCTGTGACGACGGCTTCTCCGGGAAGTGTGACTCACTGCTCATGCCACATTGCGAGTCCCAGTCGTTCCATGGACTGTCCAAACCGGTCAGGAACGCGGCGACGACTCCGTGTTCCACTACGCCACGTCCGGGTTCAATGGGGTAGGGTCGGTCGAGAGGACACGAGCCGTCGGCATCCAGCCGGCGCGGTCCCCACCCAATCCCACCGCGCGGGTTTCTCCGCACGGGGACGGGAGCACTGCTTGCCCCCGAATCATCCACTCACACCATCATCGTCCTCATCCGGCACGCGCTGTCACCTGGCCGGACCAATTCCGTCCGTAGCCGTGGTCAACGGCATCGAAAGCCACCGCCCGCAGCCCCGAGGCCCTGTCCGTTTGCGAACGTGGCACGGATGAGGCGACCAGGACTAGACAGACCACCAGGCTTCGCCGACACGCGAGCGTTGGCCGAACGAGCGGAAGCGGTCCAGCGTCATCAGGCCGCCCGCCTGGTGGCCGGCAGGTCCCTCGACGCGAACGACTGCCAGGAATTGCTATCCATGCTCGGGCTGATCGGCCCGACACCGGGCACGGCGCCAACGCTTGACCCTGGACTTCCTACACAGGTGCGGGATCAGCACCCGTATCACCCAGAGCGGGGCGCCCCCGGCGCATACCACTCGGCAGAAGGAGTACGCGTATGACTCAGGGAACTGTCAAGTGGTTCAACGGCGCCAAGGGGTTCGGCTTCATCGCTCCCGCCGGCGGCGGACGGGACCTCTTCGTGCACCGCTCGGAGATCCAGGACTACGACTTCAACGGGCTCGCCGACAACCTCGCGGTCGAGTTCGAGATCACCGAGGGCCATAAGGGCCCACAGGCCATCGCGGTCCGCGTTCTGTGACACGCTGACCACATCGTCGCGCCTGGACACATCACTGTGTCCAGGCCCGGCCCGCCCGCCACGACATTCACCGTCCATCTCGCGGTGACTCCCCTGTCCAACACTGGCCTGTCCAACACTGGATTACTACGCGCCAGCTCGCCGGATACCACGAGGCCACCGCCGAGGGCACGCTGCACGGTTACGATCGGTCGTTGGCTATCGGTCCAATCCGGACTCGACGATGACCGTGTTGCTCGACGACGGCCAGTCTGTCGAAGCGGACGTGCCGATCGCCGCGGATGGCATCAACTCGGCCGTGCGGGCGCAGCAGCTGTCGCACGTTCGAGTCATCGACCTCGACGCCGGCATATCGTGGCGAAGTCCCGCCGACCGACCAGGCACGGGCCCTGATTCCCGCCCAACTGCTCACCACGTCTCGTTGGCCTACTACGCCCACCACACCGGCTGACGTTCGGGCCGCTGGAGCGCAGCAACCCGGATTCACCTCATGATCACGGAGCAGGACGACGATTTCCAGGCCAAGGCCCGGGAGAACTTCGCGCTGACCATCTTCAACTCGATGGGCGAGCACATGTTGCCCGACGCGGAACTGGTCACGGCCAGGCCTCAGCTGCGCGACTACGTGGTGATGCGGCTGGCCGCGTGGCGTCCCGCGCTGGTGGACCCGGTGCGGCTGTGAGATGTCGCCACTGCGCAGGCGATGGACCTGAGCAGCTGTGTGTCCGTGGGGGGTGTGGAACCGTCCACCGTGTCGGTGCTGGGCGATGCGATCCACGCGATGAGTTCGGCCCTGGGTATCGTCGCCAACACCGCGCTCCGCGACGTGCACGTCCTCGGTCACGAACTGCTCGCCGCGGCCGGTGGCGACAGACCGGTGGTGGAGGGCATCGGCCCGTACGAGGAGCAGATGCGCGACTACGGGTTCACGGCCGTGCGGCTCTCCGCGGCGGTGGGCGAGAAGGTGCTCGGTCACCGTCCGCGGCCCGAGCACCCGGCCCTCATACTCGACGGCTTAGGCGGGATCGGGCCCGACATCGAGCTCGACCGCGCGGTCACGAGTAGCTGGACGCTTCACGCTCGTCCGTGAACCGCAGGGTGAGGCCAGTGGCCGCAGCGCATCGGCGCGTTTGTCGTGAAGATAGCGCACGGTGTGGCCCACGCATTCGATCCCGATCAGCCAGCCCTCGGTGGCGGTCCGCTTCTTCCGGTACTCCATGTCGGTTTCGCCCATCGAATCACCTGGTCATGCGCATCCTCAGCCGGGAGCTGACCTCCACCTGTGACATCGGGTGGAGGATAGGCCGTGATGGCAGGATCACCTGCCGAACTCGAACGGGCAGGCCAACCTACGAGGGGACCACCATGGGCATCCGTTACACCGGTCCGTACGCGCAGCAAGTTGACGACCACGAGGGGTATGCCGCGCGCAAGCTCGCCGATGGCACGGTCAGCACGCAGTGGACCGAGGAGACCAGTTCGCTGCAGGGCTTCGTCGCCGCATGCTCATGTGGGTGGCGCGCGGAAGACGAACACCCGGCGACGGAGGTGGGCAGGGACGCCGCGGAAGCGCAGTGGAACACCGAGCACCTCAGCCCGCTGATCGAGGCGGCCCGTGCCGCGTGGGACACCTGGCCCGAGGAGTTGGTCGGGTTGGCGC
>JAFAZC010000157.1 GCA_019239965.1 Kutzneria sp.
GTCGATGTCCCGTGCGAACACGGCGTCGTCGACAAGAGCGATCCGCGGCAGGGAATGACCCGCGCGGTACGAATCGCTGACGTCGCTGATGATTGTGTCCTCCGATGCGTTCATGCGCGCTCCCTGACGACAAGTCCGAAGGGCGGATCACGCCGGCATCAACTCATTGTGTGGCACGAACGCGGCGGTGGATCCGGCATGGCGTTGCGCAAGTCCGTTGCTTGCATAAGGGTGCCCTTATGGCACTGGAGCTGCGTCCACTGAGATCGTTCATCGTCGTCGCGACGGAACTGCACTTCAGCCGCGCCGCTGAGCGGCTCCACGTCAGCCAGTCCGCCCTGAGCCAGCAGATCAGGACGCTGGAGGACAACATCGGCGCGGTGTTGTTCTCCCGGACCAGCCGGATGGTCGAGTTGACTCCGGCCGGCGAGGCGCTGCTCGAGGCGGCACCGCGCGTGCTGTTCGAGGCCGATCGGGCCACCGAGCGGGTACGGCAGGCGGCAGACGGGATATCGGGCGTGCTGATGATCGGCGCGGTCCGCACGGCCCTGACCAGCATCGCGCCGCAGATCATGCGTGCGATCCGACTGGAGTTCCCGGACCTGCGGCTGGAGGTCACGCAGATGGACACGGCAGCCCAGCTGATGGCTGTCGCCGATCGCCGGCTGGACGTCGGCCTCGTTCGAGAGGCCAGCCCGCATCCGTCGCTGCGCCTCGAGCAGCTGGTGTCCGAACCCCTTGTCGCGGTGCTGCCAGGAGACCACCCGCTCGCCGGGCGGCACCACATTCGACTCGAGGACCTCGCGGAGGAACCGTTCGTCATGTGGCCGCGCCCCCTCGGCCCGGATTTCTTCGACATCGTCATCAGCTACTGCCGGGATCACGGATTCAGCCCGCGCGTCGTCGCGGAAGGCGCCGACATCGAGACACAGCTCGGACTCGTGGCCAGCGGCATGGGCGTGTCACTACAGCCCATGTACTACGCGAACCTTCGGATGGTCGGAGTGAGCTTCCTGCCCCTTGCCGGTTCGGCACCGATGATCTCTCTGCAGGTGGTGTGGCGCCGCAGCGATCAGTCAGCCGCCGTGCGGCGGTTCGTCAAGGCCGCGCGTGCCATTGCCAAGGTGAACGAGTAGTCGCACCCGATCAGTCAAAGACGTCGTGTCCGGCGGCCGGCTCGATGTCCGATAGCCGCACAGGCTCTACCGTGGTGGATGTGGAACTGGTCAGCCCTGAGCAGGTGGCGGCCGCGCTTGGCCTGCCGCGGCCGACCGAGGAGCAGGCCGCGGTGATCGCCGCACCGGCGGAGCCGGCGCTCGTCGTCGCCGGGGCGGGAGCCGGCAAGACCGAGACGATGGCCGCGAGAGTCGTGTGGCTCGTCGCCAATGGGCTCGTGACCCCGGACCGGGTGCTGGGGCTGACGTTCACCCGCAAGGCGGCACGACAGCTGTCCGACCGGGTGCGGGCAAGGCTGCGCAGGCTGGCCGGTTCCGGGCTGCTCGACCGGCTCGAGTACCAGGATGGCGCCGGGGGTGACGCGCTCGCCGCGGTGCTCGCTACCGAGCCTACGGTGTTGACCTATCACGCCTACGCCGCGCGGCTCGTCGGCGAGCACGGGTTGCGGCTGCCCGTCGAGCCCGGCGCCCTGCTGCTCACCGAGACCGCCTCGTGGCAGCTCGCCCACCGGGTGGTGTCCTCCTGGACCGAAGACCTGGACACCGACCGGGTGCCGGCGACGGTCACCGGATATCTGCTTCGTCTCGCCGGCGAACTCGCCGAGCATCTCGTGGATCCCGACCGGCTGGCCGAGCACGCCAAGCGGCTCCAGGACGCGATCGAATCGGCGCCGCGTGCTCCTCGCCAGCGTGCGGACCTGCCCGTGGCGTTGCGGGAAATCATTGACACGCAACGGCTTCGAGTCGCCCTCCTGCCGCTGCTCGCGGAATACGTGCACCGCAAACGCAAGGACGGCGCGCTCGACTTCGGTGACCAGATGGCGTTGGCCGCCAGGCTGGCGACCGAGCATCCAGAGGTCGCCGAGGGCGAGCGGGATCGCTACGGAGCGGTGCTGCTCGACGAGTACCAGGACACCGGACATGCGCAGCGGGTACTGCTGCGCGCGCTGTTCGGAACGGGCCGGCCACTTCCCGTGACCGCCGTCGGTGACCCGGCTCAGGCGATCTATGGCTGGCGTGGGGCCAGCGCGGCGAATCTGCCCCGGTTCACCACCGACTTTCCCGCCGCCGATGGCAGGCCGGCGGCCAGGTACGGGCTGCTCACCAGTTTCCGCAATCCGCCCGAGGTGCTCGCCGTGGCCAACGCGCTGTCGGGGCCGCTGCGGGCAGCCGGCGTTGCCGTCGAGGAACTGCGGGCACGCCCGGATGCCGGTGCCGGCGACGTCCGCTGCGCGCTGTTCGCCGACGTCCGGGCCGAGCTTGACTGGTTGGCCGACACGGTGGCCGCCCGGTGGAGGTCGCCGTCGGCGGTGTCGGGCGGACCGCCAACCGCCGCCGTGTTGGTGCGCCGCAGGGCCGACATGGCTGCCGTCGCCTCGGCATTGCGGGGGCGGGGCCTTCCGGTCGAGGTGGTCGGCCTCGGCGGCCTTGTCGACGAGCCAGAGGTGCGCGACCTGATCAGCGCGCTGCGGGTGCTCGTCGACCCGCTCGCCGGTACGGCCGCGGCACGCCTGCTGATGGGTGCTCGATGGCGACTCGGAGCCGCGGACATCGCCGCACTGTGGCGGCGGGCGGGGGAGCTCGCCGGCAGCGGACGGACCACGGCGCCGGACGATCCGCTCGCCGCCATCGCCGATTCCGTGCCGGGAGAGCACACCGAGCAGGCTGGACTCGTCGAGGCGCTGGACGATCCCGGCGACAAGTCGAACTACTCGGCCGAGGGCTGGCGGCGGATCCGGCGTCTCGGTGGCGAACTGGCCGCGCTGCGCCGGCGCCTTGACCAGCCGTTGACCGAACTGGTCGCGGACGTGGAGCGGACACTGCTGCTGGACATCGAGAAGATGACCCGACCAGGGCGGGTCGGGCGGGCGCATCTCGACGCGTTCGCCGACGTCGTCGCGGACTACGCGGAGGTGAGCCCGGCGGCGACCCTGTCGTCCCTTGTGGACTATCTGAGCATGGCCGAGCAGGCTGAGCGCGGGTTGGAGCCGGGTGAGGTGGAGGTCGCTGAGGACCGCGTGCAGGTGCTCACGGTGCACGCGGCCAAGGGGCTGGAGTGGGAGATCGTCGCCGTGCCGCATCTGGTCCGGGAGGTGTTTCCGGGCCGACGCAAGTCCTCCTCGTGGCTCGCCTCTGTCACCGAGTTGCCCGTCGAGCTGCGCGGTGACGCCATGGACCTGCCTGAACTGAACCTGGTGGGCGCGGCCAACCGGAAAGAGGTCGAGCGGGCGCTGGAGATCCACGCCGAGGAGTTCGAGGAGCGCCGCCTCATCGAGGAGCGGCGACTGTGTTACGTCGCGCTGACGCGGGCCGAGCGAGTGCTGCTTGTGTCGGGACACTGGTGGGGCGAGACCGGAGGCCGTCCACGCGGTCCGTCGACGTTCCTCGAGGAGATCAGGCTCGCCGTGACCGGCGAGGACGCCGCGACGGGTGTGGCGACGCCGGTCGGGGTGATCGACCACTGGGAACCCCCTCCCGGCCCGGACGAGAGCAACCCGCTGACCGCTGCCACCAGAAGTGCGCGCTGGCCAGTCGATCCGCTTGGAACGCGACGCGAGGCGGTCGCGGAGGGCGCCGCGATGGTCGTTTCGGCGCTGTCGGCGTGGACCGAGGGGACGCCCGCTGGATCGGGGCCGGCCGGGCCAGTGCCTTCTAGGGCAACGCCTTCTGGGCTGTCGCCCACCGAGTTCGACGACGATCCCCAAGGCTGGGCGGCCGACGTCGAGGTGCTTCTCGCCGAGCGGCAGGCGGCCCGGGACCGCCGCGAGCGCGTCGTGTTGCCGGACCAGTTGACGGTAAGCCAACTGGTCGAGCTCGCGGCGGATCCGGACGCGCTGGCGAACCGGCTGCGACGGCCGCTGCCGTTCCAGCCGAACTCCACGGCACGCCGGGGCACGGCGTTCCACGCCTGGCTCGAGCGGCGGTTCGGTGCCACCAGACTGTTCGAGCTCGACGAACTGCCTGGCGCGGCCGATGATTCCGCGTCCGATGATGCCGACCTGCAGCGGCTGTGTGCCGCGTTCCTGGCCAGCCGGTGGGCGGACCGCGTGCCGCACGACGTCGAGGTGCCGTTCGAGACTGAGATCGACGGGGTGGCGGTGCGGGGTCGGATGGATGCCGTGTTCGCCGACGGCGACGGCGGCTGGACCGTGGTCGACTGGAAGACGGGGGCGGTGCCGGACGAGGACCGGTTGCCCGCCCTCGCGGTCCAGCTCGGCGCGTACCGGTTGGCCTGGGCGGCGTTGTCGGGGGCCCGGCTGGATCGGGTTCGAGCGGTGTTCCACTACGTGCGGCACAACCACACGGTTCACCCCGCCGACCTGCTCGACGAAGAGGGGCTACGGGAGCTGATCCGCTCCGTTCCGCGGGGCTAGCAGTCCCGGGCCGTGCAGGTCGGGGACTGCGGAGTCCACCCGAGGCCGGCGTTGGTCGACGAGCCGGTCGTAGAGCACTTCGAGCAGCCAACGACTGAACGGGGACGCCCCGAACTCCCCGGTCCGGTTCTCCGGGGCAACCCACACGGTGACCGCGTCGTCCCCGGCGCAGGTCAGCAGGCCGACTCCGTAGTAGTCCAGTTCGATCAGGGAAAGCGGATCGGGGCTCTGTTCCGGGGCTGCCCCGGGAGGACCACCGTCGACCGGATCCTCACCGAGTTCCGGCACGAGGACGGCGCAGGGCGCCAACGTCATCAGCGTGCCGCACGAGTCGAGGGCCAGTTCCGGCGTTGGCGCGTCGATGAGGAGTCCGACCAGGTCGACCGCCGCGATCGGAAGAGTCTCATGGCAGGCCGGCGTGAACCAGGAGCGGAACCAGGACTGGTCCACCATGGGCGGCCAGCCGTTCTGAGTACGCCACCGGTGCACATCGGCGCGCAGCCGAACAACGGCCGACACCCGTTGACCGAGCACGGCCACCGCTCGCACGACGATGCCGTCCCAGCCAAGGGCGGACACAGCGTGCGTCGTTCGTGACTGCACGCGAACATCCTATGGTCCTCCCCGTCGTGCGCGACAGAGGTTTGCAGAAGGAGAATTGCACAATGGCGGGCCCTTTGTTCACCACCGGTCAGGTCGTTCACAGTTGAAGGAGGAGAGTCGTTTGACGGGTTCTGCAACCGGGTTCCGTCGTCTAGCGTCCGTTTAAGCCCCCTTACCCTGCTGGAGCGAGCAATGCCCGGACGATCCGAAATGGTACGACGCCGCGTCATCCCCCTCAGCGGTGTGCTGACGGTGGTCGCGGCCGTCGCGATCCTGCTGCTTCCCCAGGCCGCGACCCGCAGCGCTGTCGCGGCCCCCGCCCCCGGCGCCAACCCGACGGCACAGCCGGACTACGAATACGTCTATCGCGTCGCCAACGCGGTCGCGAGTGCCGACAAGTTGGTCAGCGGCGACTTCGACGTGATGGAACGGCGCGACGGCAACGACCTCTTCGTACTCGGTACCGCCGCTGACGGTCCTCGGCTCGCCAAAGCCGGCTTCAGCGCCACGGTCGAGAGCGCGAGGCCAGCCGCGTCGTGGACGCCGCCGAAGCCGCGCCTTTCCAATGACCACCTCAGTCCGGCCGACGTTGGCGAGACGTACTACGGCGGTTACCACACCGTCAATGCCCAGTACGCGCACCTCGACCAGGCCGCGGCGCAGCACCCTGACCTGGCCACCACGGTCACCTACGGGCAGTCATGGCTGAAGTCGCAAGGACGCGGGGGCTACGACCTCCGTGCCATCTGCATCACCAAGAAGCAGGCCGGTGACTGCCAGCTCAACCCCAACTCGGCCAAGCCGAGGTTCTTCCTGATGAGCCAGATCCACGCACGTGAGATCACCACTGGCGACGTGTCGTGGCACTGGGTCGACTACCTGGTCAACGGCTATGGCACGGACAACACGGTGAAGGCCTTGCTCGACTCCACCGAACTGTGGGTGGTGCCCGTGGTCAACCCGGATGGTGTCGACATCGTCCAGCAGGGCGGGAACTCGCCCAAGCTGCAACGCAAGAACGCCGACGGTGACCCGGCACGGTGTACGGTTTCCGGTGGCCAGCTCGGTGTCGACCTCAACCGCAACAACGGCTCGCACTGGGGCGGCGCGAGCACCTCGACCGGTGTGTGCAACGAGGTCTACCGGGGTCCGAGCCAGGACTCCGAGGTCGAGGACACGGCGTTGCAGAAGCTGTTCACCCAGCTGTGGCCGGCGCGGCGCGGAACCGGGGTCGGCGACCCGGCGCCGGCCGACACCCGAGGCGTCATGATGACGCTGCACAGTGACGCCAGCCTCGTGCTGTACCCGTGGGGTTACGACTCCACCGTGCACACCGGCAACGACGCCTCCTTGCGGGCCATGGCCAAGCAGATGGGCACCATCACGCACTACGACTACGGCCAGCCCGGCGCCGTGCTCTACGACGCCTCCGGCACCACGGACGACTGGTCCTACGACAAGCTGGGCGTCGCCAGCTTCACCATCGAGGTCGGTGACGAGACCAACGGCGGCTGCGGCGGCTTCCTGCCTCCTCATTCTTGCCAGGACAGCTTCTTCTGGCCCAAGATGATGCCGGCTCTGGTGTACGCGGCCCAGCAGGCTCCGGCGCCCTACGCCAACCACTGACACAATCGGCCAACGGCCCCCGGACACCGTGTCGGCGTCTGGGGGCCGTTGCGGTGTCATCGGGGCAGTCGAGGGGGTACCGCGTGGCTGGACACGATTCGCAACTGCTTCTCGCCGCATTGGCGGGCATCGCGGTCATCGTCCTGTTGATCACCTGGCTGAAGGTGCATCCGTTTCTCGCGCTGATCCTCGGCTCGGCCGTGCTCGGCGTCGCCGCCGGAATGCCCCTGGACAAGTTCGTCACCAGCTTCAGCGCGGGTCTCGGCAGCACGACGGCGAGCGTCGGTTCCCTGATCGTGCTCGGCGCCATGCTCGGCCGGCTGCTCGCCGACTCCGGCGGCATCGACCAGATCGTCGAGGTGATACTCGGCCGCTCCGCGGGCCGCGCGCTGCCGTGGCTGATGGCCATGGTCGCCGTTCTGGTCGGTCTGCCGATGTTCTTCGAGATCGGCCTCGTCCTGCTGATCCCGGTGGTCCTGCTAGTCGCACGGCGCGGCAACCAGTCGCTGGTGCGCATCGGCATTCCGGCGCTCGCCGGCCTTTCCGTGCTGCACGGCCTCGTCCCGCCGCATCCGGGGCCGCTCGCCGCAGTCGGCGTCCTCAAGGCCAACCTCGGACTGACACTGGGCTTCGGGCTGCTGGTCGCGATTCCCACGGTGGTCGTTGCCGGTCCGCTGTTCTCCTCGGTCGCGGCCCGGTGGGTCGACGTCGCCCCGCCGGAGAACCTGATCGCGTCGGGTGGATCCGAGGAACGGGGCTCCGACGGCCGCCGGCGGCCGAGCTTTGCCGCCACCCTGTTCACGGTGTTGCTGCCCATCGCGCTGATGCTGCTCAAGGCCCTT
>JAFAZC010000204.1 GCA_019239965.1 Kutzneria sp.
CACCGGGAACGTTCTACGGTCCGACCGGTGACCGGCACGTCCGAGTCGCCCTCACCGGCACCGACGAGCGGGTCGCCGCCGCGGCGGCCCGCCTGACATGAGGTTCTGGGAGTGACGATGCACAGCGAGCTGCTCGCGGTGGCGGTCGAGGAGGCGAGAGCCGGACTCGCCGAGGGTGGCATCCCGATCGGAGCGGCCCTCTTCAGCTCCGATGGCACACTGCTCGGACGTGGTCACAACCGTCGCGTGCAGGACGGCGACCCGTCCATGCACGCGGAGACCTCGGCGTTCCGCGACGCGGGAAGACGGCCCGGGTACCGCGACACGATCATGGTCACCACGCTGTCACCGTGCTGGTACTGCAGTGGTCTCGTCCGCCAGTTCGGCATCCCGAAGGTCGTCATCGGCGAGGCACGCACCTTCCACGGCGGCCACGACTGGCTCGCCGAACACGGCGTCGAGGTGGTCCTGCTCGACGATCCCGACTGTGTTGCCATGATGACCCAGTTCGTCGAGGCCGAACCACAGCTGTGGTTCGAGGACATCGGTCAGTGAGGACGGCCCTGAGGTCCTACCGGTTCAGTTGGCGTGCAGGTCGGAGTTCAGCTCAATTCCCTGATCGGTGCGCGGGCGGACCTCGACGGCACCAGTGATCGAGTTTCGGAAGAACAGCAGGCCAGAACGGCCGGACACCTCGCGCGCCTTGACCACCGAACCGTCCGGCAGCCGCACCTTGGTGCCGGCGGTCACGTACAGCCCCGCCTCGACGACGCAGTCGTCGCCGAGTGAGACGCCGATCCCCGCGTTCGCGCCGACAAGGCACCGCCTGCCAATCGAGACGACCTGAGTGCCGCCGCCGGAGAGCGTGCCCATGATCGATGCGCCGCCGCCGACGTCGGAACCCTCCCCGACAACGACGCCGGCCGAGATCCTGCCCTCGACCATGGAGGTGCCCAACGTGCCCGCGTTGAAATTCACGAAACCTTCGTGCATCACGGTCGTGCCCGCCGCGAGGTGGGCACCAAGCCGCACCCGATCCGCGTCGCCTATCCGGACACCGGACGGCATCACGTAGTCGACCATCCTCGGGAACTTGTCGATCCCGTACACGGTCACCGGCCCGCGCTGACGCAGGCGCATTCTGGTCCGCTCGAAGTCGGCGACAGCACACGGACCGTGGTTGGTCCACGCCACGTTGGTCAGCAGACCGAACACGCCGTCGAGGTTCTGCCCGTGCGGCCGGACGAGCCGACTGGACAGCAGGTGCAGACGCAGGTAGACGTCGTGGGCGTCAGACGGCGCGTCGGAAAGCCGTTCGATCACGGTCCGCACCGCGACGACCTCGACGCCGCGCGTCTCATCCACGCCGAGCGACGGATCGGCGCCGAGCTCGGCGCCGGCGTCCTCGGCGGTGATCCGACCGGCCGGCTCGTCGGCACGCCCCAGTTTCGGCGCTGGATACCAGGTGTCCAGCACGGTGCCGTCAGCGGCGATGGTGGCCAGCCCGACGCCGTACGCGCCGGTCGTCTCGGGGTTCACGGCTGCTGTGCTCACGGATTCCAACCGTAGCTTGCCGGCCGCACGGTCGGCGTCGGCCCTGAGCGGCGGCCCCGCCGCGGTCGTGCGAGCTTCTCAGCCCGGATGACGAGGTCCTCCAGCTCGGGCGTCCAGTCGGGGGGCAGGCCGCCGGGGTCACAGCAGCTCGGCTTGGCGCGCTTGGTCGTCGGCCTCGGTATACCGGCGAGCTCGTAGAGCTGGTCATACACATTGACGTCTGGTTCGTCACCGAGGTGAGGGCCGATCAGCAGAACCGTCGCCCTGGCCGCGGTCTGGAAGGCGACAACGACTCGCAGTGTGTCACGCAGGTGGGACACGCACAGGTGGTCGACGACCTCTCCGGTGAGGCGATAGTCCATCGCCTCACACCCATCACCTCTGAGGCGCGCGAGCCACTCCTCGTAACAGGCGCGCTGCTTGCTGCGCAGGTCGTCCCGCTGGCCTGCCGCGCATCTGGTCAGGTACACCGTCACGGCCATCCACCGAGGGTGTCACGAGGACCCGACACGTGATCAGTGCGCCCGACACAGCGATGGTGGCTATGCCTCGACGACCTCACCGCGACGCATCTGTTCCAGGCTGTCCCGAAGGTCGTCGCGGGAGAGCAGGGCCTTGTCCGCCAAGCGCCACCACACCTGCTCCATCAGGTGCCCGGGCTTGGCGCCCTGCAGCCGCAGGTCCCGAACCAGCTGCCACACCTCGTACACCCGGTGCGGGTCCAGCTGCATGACAGGCCGGTCGCCGTCGACTTCGACCAGCACGCCTTCCTCGGTCCACCGGCGCACTGTCGGCGCGCTCAACCGCAGCAACTCGGCCGCGACCGCGACGGGGATCGGGGGCAGCAGGCCGAGCATCTTCTGCGTCACCCTGCTCAACCGGCCGGCCAGCGTCCCGTCCCTGATCTCGTCGTAGGCGACCATCAGTGACTCAGGAGCCTCGTCCTGGAGGACGGCGTGATCGACGAGACCGGCGCCGAAGTCAGTCACCCGGCCATGCGCTGTCCCGATTTCCTCGATCGCCTCGAAGATATCCAGCACCTCGCGCCGCTCGTCAGCCCGAGTTGTCGTCGCCACAGCGGCCACCTCCCATCAACACTTTCCATAATAGGGGCTTTTTTGGAAAGCGCCAGGGTTGGCGGCAACCGCGGTCACGGCCAACAGCGGTAACCTGCCAATCGTGAGCGTGACGTTGGACCTGAGCGCGGACCCTGTCGATCTGACCGCGGCGCTGGTCGCGGTGCCCAGTGTGTCCGGCGACGAGGATGTGCTCGCATCCGCCGTGTTCGGGGCATTGCGCGATCAGACGCCGCACCTCGAGCTCACGCGCTCTGGCAACGCCGTACTCGCCAGGACCGACCTCGGCCGGCCCACCCGGGTCGTGCTGGCAGGCCACCTCGACACCGTGCCGATCAACGGCAACCTGCCGCCGCACTGGACTGGCGGCGGTGACGAACTGGTGCTGCACGGCTGCGGGACGGTCGACATGAAAGGCGGCGACGCGGTCATGCTGCACCTGGCGGCCACGCTGCGGCAGCCTCGGCACGACGTGACCTTCGTCTTCTACGACTGTGAAGAGGTCGACGCCGCCCGCAACGGGCTGGGAAGGATCGAGCGGGAGCTGCCCGACTGGCTTGCCGGGGATCTCGCGATCGTGTGCGAACCGTCCAACTCGGCGATCGAAGCCGGCTGCCAGGGCACCCTGCGGATCGAAGTGCGTGCGGCTGGCCGGCGCGCACACACCGCGCGTGGCTGGATGGGGGTCAACGCGATCCACGCGGTCGGCGATGCCCTGCGCACACTGCACACCTACCAGGCGCGCGAGGTCGACATCGATGGCTGCCGGTACCGCGAGGGCCTGCAGGCCGTGAAGATCACCGGCGGCGTTGCCGGGAACGTGGTTCCCGACGAGTGCGTGCTGTCGGTCAACCACCGGTTCGCCCCGGATCGCACGGTGGAGCAGGCGCTTGCGCATCTGCGCGACGTCTTCGCCGGCTACCAGATCGCTCTTGTCGACTCGGCGGCCGGCGCGCTTCCGGGGCTGGACGCCCCCGCCGCCACGGAACTGCTCGCCGCGGCCGGTGGCACGGCAGTGGCCAAACTGGGGTGGACCGATGTCGCCCGCTTCGCCGCGCTCGGCATGCCCGCGGTGAACTTCGGTCCTGGCGACCCCACCTTGGCCCATACCAAAGAGGAACACGTTCCAGCGGCGCAGATTACCCGTTGCGCGGACGTGCTCGGCCGGTTCCTGTCGTCTTGACCCGCCGAGGCGGCATCAGCACTGGCCCAGCCGAAGCGGCAGGCAGCACCACTCGAGCTCCCCGCTAAGGTGCGCCAATGAGTGTGAACCACCACGACCGTCCACGAGAGAAGCAACGCGGACCCGTCGTGCTGCGTCGCGAGCGCACCAGCGAACCGACCACGACGGACCAGCGCCTGTTGGACTCCCGGGGCCCGTCTGACTGGGTGCACACCGATCCGTGGCGCGTGCTGCGCATCCAGGCCGAGTTCGTCGAAGGCTTCGGTGCGCTCGCCGAGCTGCCCAAGGCGGTCACGGTCTTCGGCTCGGCACGGACAAAGCCGGACCATCCGGAGTATCAAATTGGACTCGACCTCGGGGCCGCGTTGGCCGCGGCGGGCTTCGCGGTGATCACCGGCGGCGGTCCCGGCGCGATGGAGGCGGTCAACAAGGGCTGTTCGCAGGCCGGCGGAATGTCGGTCGGTCTCGGTATCGAGCTTCCCTTCGAGCAAGGACTCAACCCGTGGGTGGACCTTGGGGTGAACTTCCGGTACTTCTTCGCCCGCAAGACCATGTTCATCAAGTACGCGCAGGCGTTCATCTGCCTTCCCGGCGGCTTCGGCACCCTCGACGAACTGTTCGAGGCGTTGACGCTGGTGCAAACCAAGAAGGTCACGAAGTTCCCAGTGGTCCTGTTCGGACGGTCTTACTGGCAGGGGCTGTACGACTGGCTGCGCGACTCCGTGCTCGACGGCGGAAAGGTCGGTCCGAAGGACATGGATCTGCTGCACCTCACTGACGACATCAACGACGCGGTCCAGGTCGTGCGGGACGCCTACCGGGCGTGGGAGGTGGCCCACTAGCGCGAGCCGCACTCGTCGCCGGGCCCGTGGAAAGCCGATTGGGGCGATGGATCCAACTTTCGGCCCTGCCGGTCCGGTGTGTCCACGGCCTTAGATCGAGTGTGAGCTGTCAGTCGCCACAGGAATTGGGGAGGCGGAGATGGGCCTTGGACGTGTCGGACCCGGCGTAGCCGCGGCGATGGGGGTGACGCTGGCGTTGAGCGGGTTCGCGGCGACTCCGGCTACCGCGGCGCCCGTCGCTGCGCGACACCCAGCAGGGCATCACGTGTTCAGCAAGGCGGCGGCCTCGTTCGTCGGCGCCAAGACGGTCGAACAGAAGGTCGAACGGCTGCAGGCCGCCGCCGCCGGGCTGCCCCGCCTCTCCAAGGCGTACGACGTGCAGCCGCTGTGGGACGGCAAGATCGACGGCGCCGGCGCGACGGTGGCGACCCTGGTGTCGTTCGGCGACGCCGACATCAAGGCGGTCATCGACGCCTACGACCAGCGCAACGGGCTGCCCCCCGCGGACGTGCAGATCGTCGAGGGGGCCGGCAAGGTGCCCAAGTGCACCGATCCGGGCGTCGACTCCGCCACCTGTGAGTCCTGGGGCGGCGAGACGGACCTCGACGTCGAGATGATCCACACCATGGCGCCGGGTGCCAAGATCATCGTCGCGGCCACCCCCGTCGCCGAGACCGAGGGCATCACCGGTCTGCCGGAGATGATGCAGGCCGTCGACTACCTGACCACCAACAAGCTGGTCGACGTGATCTCCATGAGCTTCGGGGCCACCGAGGAGACCTTCGACTCCTTCGACCAGATCAAGACACTGGACCCCGCGCTCGACCGCGCGAGCGCTGCGGGCATCACCCTGGTCGCCTCCTCCGGAGACCAAGGAGCGAGCGGCACGACCGAAGACGGCACCGGCACCTACGGCTTCCGGGTGGCGGGCTGGCCGGCTTCCGATTCCCGGGTGACGGCACTCGGCGGCACCGTGCTGCACCTCAACGCACAGGGCACTCGCACGTCACCGGACAGCCTGTGGCAGGACTCCGGAGGCGGACTTTCCAAGGTCTACGGGCGGCCGGACTGGCAGAACGGCGTCTCCGGTATCACCGGGAGCACGATGCGCTCGTTCCCCGACATCACCATGGAGGGCATCCAGGGCACCTCTGAGTCCTCGCCGTTGTTCGCCGGCGTGCTCGCCCTGGCGGTACAGAGCAAACACGGCAGGCTCGGTCAGATCAACGGCGCCCTGTACGGCAAGCTCGGTCCCGCCGCGGCGACGTCGGGTATCGTCGATGTCACCGTCGGCAACAACAACTACGGCAGTGTCGTGGGCTACACGGCCACCGCTGGCTTCGACATCGTGAGCGGCTGGGGCACGATCGACGCGGCGAAGTTCGTGCCTGCCCTGGTCACCGCCGTCGGCTGAGCTACGAGGTGATGGGCGGCGCCGCCGAGGACTCGGGCGGCGCCGCCCGTCGGCTGTCATGGCACGATGCACCACCGTGAGACCGCTGAGACTGGGCAGTCGCGACGTCACGAGGGACCGAGCCCTCGTCATGGCGATCGTCAACCGCACCAGGGACTCCTTCTACGACCGCGGCGCCACGTTCACCGATGACGCGGCGATGGCCGCCGTCGACGCCGCGGTCGCTGAAGGTGCCGACATCGTCGACATCGGCGGGGTGCCGGCAGGGGAACAGGCGGAGGCCGTCGACACCGCTGAGGAAGTCAACCGGGTCGTGCCCTTCGTCGCCGCGGTCCGGCAGCGCCATCCGAACCTCCTGATCAGCGTGGACACTTGGCGGCATGAGGTGGCACGGCAGGCCTGCCGTGAGGGCGCCGACCTGATCAACGACGCCTGGGCTGGCGCCGACCCCGCGCTCGCCGAGGTCGCCGCCGAGCAGGGGGTCGGCATCGTGTGCTCGCACACCGGCGGGCTGCCGCCACGTACCGACGCCTACCGCGCGCGGTATGTCGACGTCGTCGCCGAGGTCGCGGCCGAACTGGTGGCGAGGGCGGAGCGGATGGTGTCGCTCGGCGTTCCCGCCGAGGGAGTGCTGATCGATCCGACACACGATTTCGGCAAGAACACCTGGCACGGGCTCGAGTTGCTGCGCAGGGTCGGTGAACTTGTCGACACCGGATGGCCGGTGCTGATGGCGTTGTCCAACAAGGACTTCATCGGTGAGACCCTGGGGGTCGGGCTTGCCGACCGGGTCGACGGCACACTGGCCGCGACGGCCGTGGCCGCGTGGGGTGGCGCCAGGGTGTTCCGCACCCACCAGGTCGGCCGGACCAAGACGGTGGTGGAGATGGTCGCGAGCATCGCCGGTACCCGCCCGCCCGCAGCCGTGCTGCGGGCGCTGGCCTAGCGTTCATGGAACCGCTGCGGGGCAACGGAAACCGTACGGCGCGGGCCATCCCGCCGATGGTACGAGGACGTCGCCGGCACGCGGTGTCGCAATGAGGGCCACACAAGGCCGAAGCGTCGTGGCAACCGCTTACCGCAGTAGTCGACGGCGCCTCATCCCGGTCGCGGTCGCCGGCCGGGTACGCACCCGTCATCATGGCATGCCACCATCGACGCCGTGACCACTGTGCTGATCTACCTGCTTGTCATGATCTTGGTGGCGGGCGTGGTGTTCTTGATCGCGTCCGTGGTGTTCGGCAGGGGCGAGGAGCTCGCACCGCTGCCTCCTGGCGCCTCGCCGACCAGGCTGCCCGCCGAGGGTGTCACCGAGGATGATGTTCGAAAACTGCGCTTCCAACAGGTCCTGCGAGGGTACAAGATGTCCGAGGTGGACTGGGCGCTCGAGCGGGTCGGCCGCGAGGTGGACGGACTGCGCACCAGGATCGCCGAACTCGAGCGTCGGCTGGCCGACGCACGGCGGGAACCATGACCGAACTCGTCCGCTGCCCGTGGAGTACGGCCACCGAGGAATACCGGCGCTATCACGACGAGGAATGGGGCGTCGAACTACACGGCGACCGCCAGCTCTACGAACGGGTGTCGCTGGAAGGCTTCCAGTCCGGCCTTTCATGGCTGACAATTCTGCGCAAACGGGAAGCTTTCCGGGACGCTTTCGCTGGATTCGACCCAGCTGTTGTCGCCGAGTTCGATGAATCCGACGTCGAGCGGCTGATGGCCAATACCGCGATCATACGTAACCGCGCCAAGATTCTGGCCACGATCCGCAACGCGCGCGCCACCGCTGAACTCGGTCGGCCACTCGACGAATTGCTCTGGTCGTTCGCACCCGCGAAGGCACGTCGACGTCCGAGGACGATGCGGGAGGTTCCGTCGGTCACCGAGGAGTCGACGGCGATGGCGAAGTCACTGCGCAAGCACGGATTCGCCTTCGTCGGGCCGACAACGTGCTACGCGCTGATGCAGGCCACCGGCATGGTCGACGATCACCTCGCGGACTGCTGGCGCGCCGGGCCCTCCATCGCGGGACGCGACAATTCGTAGCCGAATGGTCGCGGCGAGCATGCCCCGCCGTATGTGCCCGCTCTTCCCAAGTGGACGGTTCACGTGTTCGACGCCGCCACTGAGGCGCTGGACCCACCGAGAGTGCCCAAAAGATCGGTTCGGTTTCACTGCCGAATGCGGATGAGGGACAATGGTGTCGACCCGGCAAGCTGGGAGGCGTGTCGGGCCGAGCTGGACGGACGGAGGGAGCACGCTATGGCGGCCATGAAGCCCAGGACCGGAGACGGTCCCCTCGAGGTCACCAAAGAAGGACGCGGAATCGTGATGCGCGTCCCACTCGAAGGCGGTGGGCGCCTTGTCGTCGAGATGTCGGCGGAGGAGGCCAACGAACTGGGCGACGCCCTGAAGGTCGTCGTGAGCTGAGGTCACACTCCGTCCTGGCCAAGCCCCGGTTTCTCCCAGCAGTGAAACCGGGGCCAGTGTTCGTCTCCGCCCGGAGGTCTGACTTGTCTACGCCGGTCCCCACCGTGCCCACCCCCTTTCCCACCGTCGACGTCACCGCCAAGGCACGCAGGAACACGCCGGTCGCGGTGGTTGTCATGCCTGTTGACCGCAGCGGCGATGCGGAGCTGGGACCCGGAGCCGACCGACTCGATCCGGACGCCGTGGAGGCGGCGCGGGCGACCGGCAAGGCGGGCGAAGTCCGCCAACTTCCGGGAAACCGTTGGCTGGTGGGGATCGGCGACGGTGAACCGCGTGACTGGCGGCGGGCCGGCGCGGCGCTGGTGCGCGCGGTCGACGCGAACGCCGCCGCCGATCACGACGCCGGCCGGACCGTGTCCCGCTCGCTTCAGGTCATGATGCCTCCCGCGGACAACGCCGACCGGGCCGCCGCCCTCGCCGTCGGCCTCGTCCTTGGCGGCTACCGGTTCCGCGTCACCGGAACGCGATCCGCGCCGCGCACCTCCTCGGTTCTGTTGGTCGTCGACGAACCTGAGCGGATCGCCGCCGGCGTGCGGGACGCCGTGACGATGGCCGGCGCCACCGCGCTGGCACGCGACTTGGCCAACATGCCGTCAAATGTCAAGGATCCGGTGTGGCTCGCCGGCACCGCCGCACGACTGTCGAGTGGAATCCCCGGACTGGCCACTGTGGTGCGCGATGAGGCCTGGCTGGTCGAGCATGGATTCGGCGGTGTGCTCGCGGTCGGCGGAGGATCGGCGACGCCACCCCGGCTGGTGGAGCTGACCTGGCGGCCCCGGGGCGGATCGAGGGCACCACACCTGGTTTTCATCGGCAAGGGCGTCACCTTCGACACCGGTGGAATCTCCATCAAGCCCGCGGACGGCATGCACCAGATGCGCACCGACATGTCCGGCGGTGCCGCGGTCATCGCGGCCTTGCTCGCCATCGCGGCGATGAAGCTGCCGCTGCGCGTCACGGGTCTTGTTCCCTGCGCGGAAAACCACCTTTCCGGCTCCGCCTACCGGCCGGGGGACGTGGTGCGTCACTTCGGTGGCCGCACGACAGAGGTCACCAACACCGACGCGGAAGGGCGGATGTTGCTCGCCGACGCGCTCGCCTACGCCGCGCAACGGCACACCCCGGACGCGATGGTCGATGTCGCGACCCTGACCGGCGCGATGAAGATCAGTCTCGGACTGCGGATCGGTGGCCTCTTCGCCTCCTGTGACAGCTTGGCCGCACGCATCGGCGTGGCCGGTGAACGGGTGGGCGAGGCCTGGTGGCGGATGCCGCTGCTCGCGGACAACGCCGAAGACGTGCGCAGCCAGATCGCCGACGTGCGGCAGTGTCCCGGCGGCCCGGGCGCCATCGCCGCCGCGCTGTTCCTCCGCGAGTTCACCGGGGACCGGCCGTGGGCACATCTGGACATCGCCGGCCCGGCCCGGTCGGAGGCGACCTACGACGAGGTCGTTCCCGGCGGAACCGGATTTGCCGCACGGACGCTTGTGCGGCTGGCCGCCGACTATGTCTGACCGGTCGGTCCAGACGAACCTGACGATCCGGGATGCGCGCCGTCAGCCGAGGGCGCGGTACACGTCCACGGTCCTCGCCGCGACCCCGGTCCACGCGAACTCGGTGACGGCCCGCTTTCTGGCCGCCGTTCCCATCATGGCAGCCAGACCCGGGTCCGCGAGCAGCCGCGAGATCGCCGCGGCCAACCCGTCCCGATAGGACTGGATGTCCCGATCGTCGTAGTGCACCAGCAAGCCCGTTTCCCCGTCCGCGACCACCTCGGGAATGCCCCCGACGTCGGAGGCCACCACG
>JAFAZC010000098.1 GCA_019239965.1 Kutzneria sp.
GGAGGGCATCGGGCTCGGTTCCACCGTAGCCGAAGCCAAGGCCGCCTTCCCCGGATACCACGACGGCTCACCGTATACCAACGACGGCGCGCCGGTTCCGGGGAATTCCCGCGCCTACTACGGAATCGGTCGCCGGGCCGGGGACAGTGGACGGATCATCTCGCTGTACCTGGCCAGCAACGACGAGCGCTGCTTCAACAACTGATCGCCGCTTCCTCGTGGGCGAGCAGCCAGCGCTTGACGGCCAGGCCCCACCGGAATCCGCCGAGTGAACCATCCGTGCGAATGACTCGGTGACACGGAACGAAAAGGGCGGCCGCGTTGCGTGCGCATGCAGAGGCGGCGGCACGCACCGCGGCCGCCCTTCCGGTAAGCATGGCGTAGTCGGCATAGCTGACCGGTTTGCCCGCCGGTACGGTGCGCAGTACCCGCCAGGCGTGCTCCATGAACTCGCCGGACCGTTGGGCCACCTCGACTTCGTCCACCGCGGCAAGGTCGCCGTCGTGGTAGCCACGCACGGCGGCGGTGATCCGTCCCAGGTCCGGGCGAGGTCTAATCTCCGACGGCCGCACTGTCGCGGACACCTGCGGCATCAGGTCGGCGAGTTTCGCCGTCCAGCCGCTGGCGATCACCACATCATCAGCGGTGACAACAGTGGTGAACGGTCCAGTTGGTGTGTCCACGGTGGATGAATAACCGATGCTCACGCTGTTCTCCTCGCTGTCTCGGCGCTGGCGTGCCACAGATGCATGCCGGCGTACGAACGCCACGGCCGCCACGCTCGCGCTCGTGCGTTCAAATTGTCCACATCAGACGGTAGCCCTAGTGCTGCCGCACCCTTGCGCAACGCGAGGTCGTTGGCGAGCAACACATCCGGCGCTCCCAGTACGCGCATCACCACGTACCCGGCCGTCCACGCGCCCACTCCGGGAAACGCCTCGAGCTCGGCACGCAAGTCGTCGGGGTCGCGTCCGACGTCCACGACGAGGGAACCATCCGCCATGGCCTCGCTGACCGCGAGCACCGCGTCGACACGCCGCTGCGGGCCGGTGAGCACCGCGGCACCGCCCGCGGCGATCGCCGCCGGGGTGGGGAACACCTTGGTCAGCGTGCAGTCGGGTGTTTCAAGTGGTTCGCCGAGCGCTGTCACCAGGGCCCCGATGGACGTACGAGCGGCGGCGACCGACACCTGCTGGCCGAGCATGGCGCGCAGCAGGATTTCGGGGCCGTCCACGGCGCCCGGAACCCGGATCCCCGGTCGTGCCGCGACGCGTGCGGCCAACACCGGATCGGCACCGATCAACTCGTCGACCGCGACGGGATCGGCGTCGAGGTCGAGCAGGCGGCGCACTCTGCTGACCGCGCTCGCGAGATCCCGGAGATCCGACAGCCGCAGCGAGCACTCGATGTGCCCTTCGGCCGGCGCCAGTCGTACGGTCGCCGTGCCGTGGGAGAGCCGGAGCGTCCTCGCGTAGCCGTCGTCGGTCGTCTGCTCGATGCCGGCTACGGCCCGTGCGGCGAGGAAGCCGAACAGTCCGTCGACGTCCATCGGCGCGCGGAACGGCAGTCGCAGTGTGACCCGGCCCGGCGTGCGCACCGGGCGATGCTGCCGGTTGGCTTCCACTCGCAGCTGGGACGGGGTTGTCGCGAACACCGCGCGCACCGTGTCGTTGAACTGCCGGATACTGGCGAAGCCAGATGCGAAGGCGATGTCGGAGAAGCTCAGGTCGGTGCTCTCGATCAGCAGTCGGGCCGAATGCGCGCGGTGCGCCCTGGCGAGCGCGAGTGGCGCGGCACCGAGTTCGGCGGTCAGCACTCTGGACAGGTGCCGTTCCGAGTATCCGAGTCGCGCTGCCAGCCCGGAAACGCCGTCCCGCTCGATCACCCCGTCATTGATCAGCCGCATCGAGCGCGCCGCGAGGTCCGCCCTGAGATTCCATTCCGGTGAGCCGGGCACCGCGTCGGGAAGGCAGCGGCGGCAGGCGCGGTATCCGGCGGACTGGGCGGCCGCCGCCGTCGGGTAGAAGTCGACGTTCTCCCGTTTGGGGCGCACCGCGGGACAGGACGGCCGGCAGTAGATGCCGGTGGTGCGCACCGCGGTGATGAAGTGGCCGTCGAACCGGGAGTCGCGGGAGGCGACCGCCCGGTAGGCGCGTTCCGAATCGATGAGCACACCATCGATCCTGCCAGCGCGGACGGCAGTTGGCTGGCGGAAATCAGACATGGCCGTCGCGCCGCGTAAGCTGGTCGACCGTGAGTCTCACCCTCGGCATCGTCGGACTGCCCAACGTGGGCAAGTCGACCCTGTTCAACGCGTTGACCCGCAATAACGTGCTTGCCGCCAACTATCCGTTCGCCACGATCGAGCCGAACGTCGGTGTTGTCCCGCTGCCCGACCCCCGGCTGGACAAGCTCGCGGAGTTGTTCGGCTCAGCACGGATCGTGCCGGCCACGGTGTCCTTCGTCGACATCGCCGGCATCGTCAAGGGGGCCTCCGAGGGGGCCGGGCTCGGCAACAAGTTCCTGGCCAACATCCGTGAGGCGAACGCGATCTGCCAGGTCATCCGGGTCTTCGACGATCCGGATGTGGTGCACGTCGACGGACATGTCGACCCATCGTCGGACATCGAGACGATCAACACCGAACTGATCCTCGCCGACCTGCAGACGCTGGACAAGGCGCTGCCGCGGCTGGAGAAGGAAGGCCGTACCCACAAGGAACGTAGGCCCGCGCTGGAGGCGGCCAAGACAGCCAAGGACGTTCTCGATGGCGGCCGCACGCTGTTCCAGGCCCAGTCCGAGGTCGACCTTGACGTGCTGCGCGAACTGAGCCTGCTCACGACCAAGCCGTTCCTGTACGTGTTCAACGCCGACGAGAGCGTGCTCACCGATCAGGCGCGGGTCAAGGAGCTGCGCGAGCTGGTCGCTCCGGCGGACGCGGTCTTCCTCGACGCGAAGGTCGAGTCCGAGTTGATCGAACTGGACGCCGAGTCGGCCCGCGAGCTGCTGGAGTCGATCGGACAGCCGGAACCCGGCCTCGACGCGCTGGCCCGTGCCGGGTTCCACACGCTCGGTCTACAGACCTATCTCACCGCGGGTCCCAAGGAGGCCAGGGCCTGGACCATCCAGCGCGGGTGGACGGCGCCGCGGGCGGCCGGGGTGATCCACACCGACTTCGAGCGCGGATTCATCAAGGCCGAGATCGTCTCGTACGAGGACCTGGTGGAGGCCGGCTCGGTGGCCGCGGCACGGGCGGCCGGCAAGGCCCGCATGGAAGGCAAGGACTACGTCATGGCCGACGGTGACGTGGTGGAGTTCCGCTTCAGCGGGTAGCGGAGTGAATCTGCTACCAGACTGGTATCACCGTTCCATGGCCATGACGCTTCGGCTCGAGCGCCTCGCGCGGTGACCGTCGAATACCTCACCCTTGAGGACCTGCTCGCCCTCGCATCAGACTTGGGCGTTCCCCATGTTCGGGACCTGGGGCTGCTCGATTCGGCGGCACACCGTCCACGCTCTTGCCTGATGGGACAGGATGTGTATCCGACCCTGCATGACAAGGCGGCCGTGCTGCTGGAATCCACCGCACGGCACCCCCGCTCCGCCTCGGAACCCGGCGGAGTTCGGTTTGAGCGGGTAGCGGTCAGGCCCTGTGCGGTCCGCCCCCGACGTGACACCATCGTGTCATGCCGATCGACCCGCACCTGCTCACGCTGTTTCTCGTGACCACGATCGTCGCCATGATCAGCCCTGGCCCGGACATGCTGTTCATCCTCGGGTGCGGGATGCGCGGAGGACCGCGTGGCGGGCTGCTCGCCACGGCGGGGGTGGCGACGAGTGAGGCCGTGCACGTGGTTGTGGCGGCTGCCGGCCTCTCGGCTTTCTTCGCGGCGGTCCCGATCACCTTTACCGCCGTGCGAATCGTCGGAGCCATCTACTTGATCTGGTTGGGGATCCAGTCCATTCGCCACCGCGGTCACGACCAGGACGCGCAATCGTTTGGTGGGGGAGAGCTGTCGGGCCGTAAGGCGTATCTGCGCGGGTTGTTGACCAACCTGTTGAATCCCAAGATGGTCACCTTCACGATCGCCTTCCTTCCCCAGTTCGTGGATCCAAGGCTGGGCCAGGTCTGGGTGCAGTTCGCGATTCTCGGTGCGATCCTCGTCGGGTTGGAGTTCCTTGTCGACGGCGCGGTCGGCGTCCTCGCGGGCCGGATCGGGGAGTGGCTGCGCCGCCGGCGGCGCGCGCGTCGTCGACTCGACATCGCCACCGGTGGCATCTTCATTGGACTGGGAGTGCGGCTCGCCGTCGAACGCTGAGCCGTCGTGCTCTGCAGGATTCGGTCAGGTGGTCGGGAACGGCGCGGTGTCCGGCGCGCAGGTGGTGCCGGCGGGCGGCGGTGTCCCAGTCAGCATGTACTGCGTTTCATGCCCGTCGACGCAGGAGCTGCGCCCCCGTGCTTCGTGTCCCCAGCCGCGTAGGGTCAGCAACCGAGCGTTGCCGAGTTCACGTGACACCGCAACGGAGTTGCGGTACGGCGTGGCCGGGTCGTAGCTGTTGCCCACGACGAGGATCGGATTCGGCGTGATCCGGTTCCACGGGCCGGTGTAGCGAGCGCTGTCGGCGGCGTGCCAGGTGGCGCAGGGCAGCGTCACATAGGCCCAGTCGGAACCGAAATACGGGGCACGCAGGTCGGCCAGGCGTGCGATCGCGGGCCACGCCGTTGGCAGGCGCGGGTTGTCGGTGTCAACGCACTCGATGGCCCGGGCCGCCTCCAGTGAGTTGTCCAGTGAGCTGGGGGGCGCCTGCGGATGGAGTGCTGCCTGGGACAGCGCGAACATCACGCGATAGTCCGATGTCCAGAGGTTCTGCAGTCCTATGGACAGCACGGACCAGACCTGTGGATTGGCGGAGACGAGCAACTTCCGCAACGTGTACACGACGTCGGCGTAGCTGAGGACACCTGAACCTGTCGGGATGGTGACAGGAACGGGATGTCCGCGGAGCTTGTCCAGTGCCGTGGTGATTTTCTTCAGTGGGGGTGCCTTGTCACCGGCGAGCGCACAGTGCTGCTGGTCCGTCCGGGAACACAGGTCGGCGAAGGCGCGAAGGGTCTCCCACGTGCCGCTCGGGCCGTTGTTGCGGACGAACGCGGGAGTCAGCAGGCCATCGCCGACCCCTGTCGAATACTGGACGGGGTCGACGTTGCCGTCCAACACCATCGTCCGCACCGTGTGAGGAAACAGGTTGGCATAGGTCTGGCCGAGATAGGTGCCGTACGAGTAGCCGATGTAGTTCATCGCCGGCGCACCGATCGCCCGGCGCAGCACGTCCATGTCGCGTGCCACGTTGGCGGTCGACAGGTGGGAGAGCAGCTCGCCGCTGTGGTCGGCGCATCCGCGCGCGAACTCCGCCTGCGCGTCGCGGTAGGCGGTCTCGTCGGTCGGCCCGTCCGGGAACGGCGGCAAGCCGGCGACGAACCGCTGTTTGTCGGCTGACGTGGCGAAGCAACTCACCGGTGCGCTGCCGCCGACTCCGCGCGGGTCGAAGCTGACGACGTCGAACCGCTGTCGTATGCCTTCCGGCAGGGCCGAACCGCTGTACCGAACGTCGTCCACGCCGGACATGCCGGGGCCGCCGGGGTCGGTGAACACGGTGCCGACCCGATGCGCCGGATCGGAGGCGGGCATTCGGATGAACGCAAGTGAGATGTGCCGCCCGGCCGGATCACGGTAGTCGAGCGGAACCTCGGCGGTGGTGCACTGGAAGTGGTCGTAGCACGGATGCCAGGCGAGGTGTTGTAACGGCGTGTCGTCCGCGGCCGCCGCGAGGGCCGGGGCGGCGCTGACCAGTGCCGCGGTCAGGCTGAGGATAGCGCCGAGCCGTCGGGTCACGTCGCGTCCTGGTCGACGCGTGGTGAGTTCATGATCTCCCCCAGAGTCGTGTAGTGGTCGGCAAAGGCCTTCCTGCCCTTGTCGGTCGCGGACAGCCAAGTCCGCGGTCTGCGGCCGACCGAGCCCTTGGTGATGGTGAGGTAGCCGGCCTCGGCCAGGACCGTCATGTGCTTGGACAGCAGGGAGTCGCTGACCTCGATGACGTCCCGAAGTGTCTTGAACTCCACCCTGTCCACCGGAACGAGGGCGGCCATGATGGAGAAACGGACGGGGACGTGGATCAGGTCGTCCAACCGGTGCCGTGGGTGGGTCACCGCGCCAGTCTGTCACTGCGCGAGTCTTCGGTATGCCAGCACCGCGTGCACGAAACACGGCAGGGCCACGAAGACTCCGCCCAGCGCCCACAGCGCTGGACTGTCGCCGAAGTAGTGCGGTCCGATGATGAAGTAGACAGCCAGGTACGACACCGCGCCCCAACCCATGACCTGGTTTCTGACTGCACGGTCACCGGGTGCCATCACCGTCTGCCGGTTATCCCAGCGCCGCATGCCCAGCACGAACAAGGGGATCAGCACGGCGAACCCCAGTCCTGCCCACCCGTGGCCACCGTTCATCAGCGGGATCAATGCCATCATTGCCGGCCAGCACAGTCCGAAGACCAGGAGGAACGCGGGCCACCACTTGGCACGGCGTCGGATCGTCCTGTCGATATGGTCGGCGTCACGGATCATGTCCTCGGGTTCGTGCTGCTCTCCAGTCATGGGTTGAATCGTACACATCTACTCAACCGTCGTTCAAGTAGTGAGGTGGGGCTAACATTGGCGGTGCTGCGGTGTGATCGTTTGTGCAGGCCCCGCCGAGGAGATCGCCCATGCATGAGGATCGAGTCCGTCCGGCCGCGTCCCTGCCGGTCCTCGCCGCATGCTGTGGGGCCCTTCTGGCAACGCCTCGTCGGCTGCTGTGGCCGCGCCGCCCGGATGTACGGGTTCTCTCGGCTCTGCGGGACGCCGGCCAGCCGCCCGCGCGGAAGCACATCCGTCTCACCGCCCTGCCGCAGGGCACCCAAACCGCCCCCGCGGCGGTCGTCGCCGAAGGAGTCATCCGCCCCGCGTACCTCCGGCTCGGCATGACCAGCTTCCTCGTGGAACATCCGGCGGCCAGATTCCTGGTTGACCCGTCCCTCTGCGTCGACGTCCACCGCACGGTGCTTCCGCAACTGCCTGCCCCGCTGCGCAAGTTCGTCGCACCCGACCGCCCGGTGACCGGTCTCGCCGAGGCGCTGGACAGAGTCGACCTGGCAGTCGACGACGTCGACTTCGCGCTGCCGACCCACCTTCACTGGGATCACGTCTCCGGGCTGCTCGAGTTGCCGTCCGAGGTGCCCGTGCGGGCGACCCCCACCGAATGGGCGTTCGCGCTGAACGCCAGACGGCCACCCTTGGGAGTCGCGTCGAGCCCCTTGCGCGGCCGTCGGCTCGAAGCCGTCGAACTCGACGGACCGCCGGTGCTCACGTTCGACCGCAGCCACGATCTCTTCGGGGACGGCTCGGTCGTGATCGTCGACCTCGCCGGTCACACCCCTGGCAGCGTCGGTGTCCTGCTCGGCGTTGAAGGCGGCCGTCGGGTCCTGCTCGCGGGCGACGCCGTCTGGCACCGGTTGCAGGTCCGGCGTCTCCGGGAGAAGGCACCGTTCCCCGGTCGGCTCGTCGACCATGACCGAGGCGCCGCGTTCGCCGTCGTGCACCGGTTGCGCGCATTGCCGTCCCATGTCGAGGTCGTACCGGCCCATGACCGTGACGCCGCCGCGTGCTGGGTCAGACGCCGTTCCTGACCAGGCCGGTTGAGGCTTACTTGGCGGGAAGCAGGCCGTCCAGGTCCACGGTGACGGGAAACGGAACGGGACGCTCCAGCCTGCCGCGTGCGATCCCGACTGGCACATACGACCTGGTCGGCGCGTCCAGTTCGTACACGTGCACGACCGGTCTGGTGTCTTCCTCTTCGATCAGCCAGTAGTGGCCAATACCGGCCTCGGCGTACTTGCGCAGCTTGACCGTGCGGTCGCGGTGTGCGGACTCGGGGGAGACGACCTCCACCGCGAGCAGTACTTCGCCGGCGGCAAACCACGTGCGGTTGGGCTCATAGGGGGCAGCAGCCACCACGATGTCCGGCTCTGGACGGTTATGGTCGTCCAGCCGGACGGTCATCGTCGGTTCCACCTCTACCCCGTCTGGTGCTTGACCGGCGAGACTGCTGGTGAGTGCATGGATCATGCGAATGTGCCAGGACCGCTGCGGGGTCATCATGAAAACGAGCGCTCCGTCGATCAGTTCGGTGTGTCGGGGCGCCTCGGGCAGGCGGTCCAGGTCGTCGGCGAGCCAACCCTCGGCACGAGGGGGCCGCATCCAGTCCGGTATGGCCGCCATGGTCGCAAGCATACCTGCTGGCCGCGGTCGAGGCTTCGCTTCACCCTTGGTCAACCGCCGACGTTGCGGTGCCGGGCCACGTAGACGATCACCCCAACCGCGGCGCCGAGAAAGAGCAGGCCGACGATTCCCGCGAAGACCAGGTCCCCGGGACCCTGTCGCGGCACGGCCGCGCTCCGATCTGTCGGTACGGCCTGGGCCTGGGCGGCGAACAGCGCGGTGACGGCAAGTGCTACGAGTCCGGCGATCGCGGCGCGACAAAATTTGATCATGGCGATTCCCTTGTGTGGCTTCACAAGGAAGACGTACGCGACCGCCGGGAGGTTGCCCGGGCGGCGTAGATCACATCCTGAGAGTCTGCTGTGGACTTCGGCGGTCCGGCACTCGGTGAAGCGCACCGTCGTTGTAGTGAGTGCACGGCCGACTAAGGAGACGTACGCCATGAACACCGCATTCGCCACACCCTTCTCGGCTTCCAGCCTGCCCACCCCACCCACGGGGTGGCCGATCAGCTCCTGCGACACCTACGAGCAGGCCCAGCGGGTCGTGGACTTCCTGGCGAGCAAGAGCTTCCCGGTCGAGGACATCACGATCGTCGGGGTCGAGCCGATGCTGGTCGAGCGCGTCTCCGGCCGGCTGACCTGGGGCCGGGTCCTCGGTGCCGCCGCCGCGTCCGGGGCCTGGCTCGGAATGTTCGTCGGACTGCTGCTGTCCCTGTTCACCGTCGACGCCGGGATGCTGCCGATCGCGGTTGGTCTGGTCGGCGGTGTCACCGCCAGCATGATCACCGCGACGATCGGCTACGCTTCCACGCGCGGACGCAGGGATTTCGCCTCGCGCAGCGAGCTGGTGGCACGCCGGTACGACGTGCTGTGCCAGCCACGTAACGCCGAGGCCGGCCGGGATCTGCTCTACTCGCTGGCCTGACCGAACATCCCGACAACCCCATCGATCTCGCCGGCCAGCGTCACGTCGAGCGTGGTGACGCCGCCGGCCGAGTGCGTCGAGCACCGGAAGGTCAGCGTCCGCCAGCGGATGTCGATATCGGGATGGTGGTTGTCGTTCTCGGCGATCTCGGCGACCCGGTTGACCACCGCGATTGCCTCGGCGAAGCTCGCCAGCTCGACGGTCCTGGTCAGGGCGGAGCCGTCCTGCCGCCAGCCGGCAAGTGCGCCGAGCGCTTCGTTCACCTGATCGTCACTGAGCAGTTCGGCCATGCACCTTATGGTGGACCCACCTGGGCCGTGACGCACGCGTAAGCTCCGTACCAGCCACGGGAGTCCGAACATTCGCCGGGCTGAGAGGAGAGCGCGCGAGCTCTCGACCGTACGACCTGATCCGGGTCATGCCGGTATGGGAGGCACACGGGTGACGCTCCGCGCGCGCGACGAGGTCACCTGGAGGAGACATGACCGCGGTGACGCGATTACTGGCCGCGCTGCTCGTTGTCGGCCTGACCTGCGCGTGCTCCTTGATCGGGAGTCAGACGCGCGGTGGGTCCCCGCACGCGGTGACGCTGGTCACCCACAATTCGTGGGCGGTCGACAAAGCGCTGTTGGCCGACTTCCAGAAGACCTCCGGAATCACCATCACGGTCAGTGAGAACGGCGACGCGGGCGCGCTGGCCACCAAGTTGGTGCTGACCAAGACCGACCCGATCGGTGACCTCGCCTATGGCGTCGACAGCACCTTCGCCTCGCGTGCGCTGGCCGAAGGCGTCTTCGTTCCCTACCGGAGCCAGAATGCCGACAAGGGTTCGCAGCGGTACCAGCTGGACGACACTCGGCGGCTCACCGCGATCGACGTCGGTGACGTGTGTGTCAACGTCGACACCGGATGGTTCGCGGAGAAAGGGCTTGCCGTGCCGACCACGTTCGCCGACCTCGCGGATCCGCGTTACAAGGGCCTGCTCGTCGTCGAGAATCCGGCAACCTCCTCGCCAGGGCTGGCGTTCCTGCTCGGCACCATGTCGGCGTTCGGCGGCTCGGGCTGGCTTGACTACTGGACGAGACTGAAGGCCAACGACGTCAAGGTCGACGCGGGCTGGAACGAGGCGTACAGCCAGGACTTCTCAGGTTCCGCCGGCAAGGGGCCTCGGCCCGTCGTGGTGTCCTATGCCTCGTCCCCGGCCGCCGAGATCGACAAGGACGGCAAGCCGCGCACCAGAGCGTTGTTGGACACCTGCTACCGGCAGGTCGAGTACGCCGGCGTGCTCGCCGGCGCCAGGAATCCCGATGACGCCAAGAAGGTGCTCGACTTCCTGATGTCGACGAAGTTCCAGGAGCAGCTTCCTGGTCAGATGTACGTCTACCCGGCGCGTGCGGATGTGCCGCTTCCGGGCGCCTGGTCCTCCGCCGCGCCACTGCCGCCGGACGCCGCACGGCTGGCGCCCGACCAGGTACAGGCCAACCGCGACCAATGGGTGGGGCAGTGGCGCACGCTGTTCACCGGGTGAGCCCGCTGGCACTGGTCGGCTTGCTGCCGTTGGTGTTCCTCGGGCTGTTCTTCGCCTGGCCGGTGGCCTCGATCGTGGGCCTCGGGCTCACCTCGACATCGCGGCCCGGCAGTGCCGTGCTCGACGTGCTGACCGACTCCGAGACATTGCGCCTGGTCGGCTTCACTCTTGGGCAGGCGGCGGCGGCCACCGTGATCGCCGTGTTGGCCGGCATGCCGCTGGCCTTCGTGCTGGCACGCTGCAAACTCCCTGGCATCGGTCTGCTGCGGGTGGCCGTTGTTGTGCCGTTCGTGCTGCCCACGGTGGTTGTCGGGCTGGCGTTCCGTGTGCTGATGCCAGCCGGCGGGGTCGCTCCCATCGTGCTGGCCAATGCCTTCTTCAACATCGCAGTAGTAGCCAGGACTGTCGGCGGGCTGTGGGCACATACGGACCGGCGCGGTGAGGAGGCAGCCCGCGCGCTCGGCGCGTCACGGTGGCGCGCGTTCGTCTCGGTTGTCCTGCCCGCCATCGCTCCCGCCATCCTGTCCGCCGCGGCCGTGGCCTTCCTGTTCTGTGCCACCAGTTTCGGGGTGGTCCTGATGCTCGGTGGGGGCCAGTACAGGACGCTGGAGACCGAGATCTACTTGCGTACGGTCGAGCTGTTCGACCTGCCCGGCGCGGCGGCACTCTCGATGCTTCAGGTCACCACGGTCGTTGCTGTGCTGATCATCGGTGCCGTGACCCGGCGGCGCAAGGAGACCGCGCTCGGAATGAGACGGCACAGAGAGATCGCCCGGCGGCCTGTCGGCGGCGAATGGGTCGTCGTCGGTGTGGCGTCCGCGGTCGTGGTGGCGTTGACAGTCCCCGTTGTCAGTCTTGTCGCAAGGTCGCTGTCCAACGGCTTTGCCGGATACGTAGCCCTCGCCGGTCACGGCGACCAGGCCACGCTTCAGGTGTCCGGATTGGACGCTGTGTGGAACTCGGTTCGCGCGGCGAGCGATGCGACAGTCCTCGCGATGCTGCTCGGTGTGCTCTCCGCCGTCGTACTGTCTCAGCTGAGCAGAAGCGGAGCGCTGATCGGGGAGGTGTTCGACCTCGCGTTGATGCTGCCGCTCGGGGTCTCGGCGGTCACCCTCGGCTTCGGTTATCTGGTCGCGCTTGGAAGTCTGCCCCTTGACCTTCGCGCATCACCCTTGCTCGTTCCGTTCGCGCAGGCACTTGTGATAACGCCGTTGGTGGTGCGCACGGTGCTGCCTGTGTTGCGTGCCGTCGACGAGCGGCTGCGACAGGCCGCCGGCACACTTGGTGCGGGTCGGTTGAGAGTGTGGCGGGAGATCGATTTGGGACTGGCCGGCAGAGCGCTGGTCGCAGCCGCGGGATTCGGGTACGTGGTTGCTCTCGGGGAGTTCGGGGCGACCAGCTTCCTCGCCCGTCCGGACGCACCAACATTGCCGGTCGTGATCGCCACGTTGATCGCCAGGCCGGGTGAGTTGAACAACGACATGGCCTACGCAGCCTGTGTGGTGCTGATGCTGGTCACCGTGGCGGCGGTTGCCGCTATCGAGGGCTTCCGCGCCTCCTCGGTCGGGGAGTTCTGATGGCTCTCGTGCTGCGGAAGCTTTCCGTCCACTACGGCTCGGAAGCTGCCGTGTCCGATGTGGATCTCTCAGTGGCGGATGGTGAGGTCGTCGCCCTTCTTGGGCCCTCTGGATGTGGCAAGTCGACGTTGTTGCGTGCGGTCGCTGGCTTGGAACGACCGGCGTCGGGCGCGGTCTGTTGGGATGACACCGATCTCGCCGGCGTATCGGTCCACCGGCGTGGATTCGGTCTTGTTTTCCAGGACGGCCAGCTGTTCCCGCACCGGACCGTCGAGGCCAACGTCGCGTTCGGGTTGCGGATGAACGGCACGGCCCGAGCGAGCAGGTCCCGCCGTGTCGACCAGTTGCTGCGCCTGGTTGGCCTTGCCGGCTATCAGAAGCGCAGTGTCACGGAACTGTCCGGCGGTGAACAGCAGCGGGTCGCCCTTGCCAGGGCACTGGCGCCGAGGCCCCGTCTCCTGTTGTTGGACGAACCGTTGTCCGCGCTGGACCGGACGATGCGTGAGCAACTCGCGGTGGACCTCGCCGCGTTGTTGCGTGAGACGGGAACCACCGCCCTTGTCGTCACGCACGACCACGACGAAGCGTTCACGCTTGCCGATCGAGTGGCCGTGATGAGGACTGGGCGGGTCCACCAGGTCGGGCCACCCGATGAGGTGTGGCGCCGTCCCGCGGACGACCAAGTCGCAGGTTTTCTCGGCTGTACCACGTTCGTGCCCGCAACGGTGGACAGTGGGATGGCGTCGAGCGCGCTCGGCGACGTGGCCATTGCGGATGCCGTCGACGGTGAGGTGCTACTCGGTCTGCGCGCCAACGCCCTTCGACTGGATCCGAACGGATCGGTGACAGGTGAGGTGGTGCAGCGCCTGCACCGCCGTGACCATGCCAGGCTGCTCGTTCGGATCGACGGGCAGCCGGCGCTGGTCGAGGCGATCAGCCCGGTAGCCGGCGCGCCAGGGCCCGGTGATTGGATCCGTCTCGCTCTCGACCCGAATGGAGTGGCACTCGTCGGACCCCGCGGTGACAGGTTGTCCACAGGCACCTGAGTTGTCCACATCCAACGATTTCCGCGGCCTGCGGGCGGTCGCCAGCGGTAGACTGGACTCGGGGTCGCCCCCCTGGGACGGGTGGGGGATGTAGACAGCGTCGTTCGACTGAAGCGCTATCCGTCCTTTGTGGATAGTCTTGCGTATGCCAGGGACAGCCCGATCACCAGATAGCAGGTGGCCTTCAGGGTGCTGTTGACCAAACCGTCCAGCGGAATCGGATCACGCACTACATCGGTGATCGAGGTCCAGCCGGTCGTCAAGAGATACGGTTGCAGCCAGTCCAACTGCGGAATGACCGTCAGTATGCCGAACACCAGCGCGCCGGCCAGCGTGGCCGCCATCACGACGAGTGGGTGATCGGTGCATGCCGACACGGCGAGCGCGACCGCGGCGACGGCGAACACCTGGAACGCCACCCACGACACCGCGAGGCCCACCCGCGCCAGCGCGGAGCCGACCGACACCGTGCTGCCGGAGAGAGTCACCAACCCGTCGGTGCCGCCGATGAACAATCCGGTGACCAAACCGACAACAGCGACGGCGACCACGCCGGTCAACACCACCGTTGCGACACCGAACGCCTTCACCGCGAGCAGACGCCCTCGGCCTACCGGCGCGATCAACAGTCCGCGCAGCGTGCCGTGCGCGGACTCGCCGGCAAGGGCGTCCGCGGCCGACATAGCGCCCAGCAGTGGCAGCAGCATCGTCAACAAGAGTGTCAGCGCCAACACGGGAAGCAGAAAACCGTTCCCGGCCAGCGCGGCGAACAGCCCGTCGGGGCCGCCCCTTTCGCTGTTGCCCGCGACCAGCGCACCGACCCCGATCAACACTGGCACCAGCGCGAGCAGTGCTATCGCGATGAGAGTCCTCGGCCGGCGCAGTGCCCAGCGCATCTCGGCGGCCAACAGCCGCCCCAGCGGGGCACGCACCGCACGGGTCGGCGGCGAATTCTCTGCGACGAGGGTCATCGCGGCGCTCCAGTATCTTCGGCCTCGGTCAGCTGGGCGAACAACTCTTCCAACCCCGTCCGCCTTCGGTGCACTTCATGCACGGCGACGCCGGACAGCACGAGTGTCCGCACCACCTCCGGTGCGGTCGTCCCAGCAAGCTGGACGAACAGGCCGTCCTTGTCGGTCCGAGCGGCAATCCCACTGCTATGCAGGGAGTTCAAAGCATCCTCGACGTCTGGTGTGGACACGGTGAGCGCGGGTTCGCTAGCCTCGAGCAAATCCTCCAGCGCACCCTGCGCCACAACGGAACCCTTGTGCAGCACGGCAACGTGCGTGCAAGTCGCCTCCACTTCGGCGAGCAGGTGTGAGGACACCAGCACGGTGGCACCATCGCCATGCAGGTCACTGATGACCTGTCGGACGTCGCGAGTACCAGCCGGATCGAGACCGTTGGTGGGCTCGTCGAGCACCACGAGCCGGCGAGGCAACAGCAGCACGGCCGCCAAGCCAAGTCGCTGCTTCATGCCGAGCGAGTAACCGCGGTAGCGGCGGTCGGCCGCGTCGCCGAGCCCGACCCGCTCCAACGCGGTGCCGACGGCCGTGCGAATCGAACGGCCGCGCATCAGCGGTTCGGCCGCGGCGAGCCGGCGCAGGTTCTCCCGGCCCGACAGAAACGGGTGAAAGCCCGGCCCCTCGACAAGCGCGCCAACGTGTGGCAACGCGAGACCTGCCCCCGTGGGCATGGTGTGCCCGAGCAGTTCCACCTCGCCCGCCGAGGGCTGGACGAGGCCGAGGAGCATCCGGATCGTGGTGGTCTTGCCCGATCCGTTCGG
>JAFAZC010000159.1 GCA_019239965.1 Kutzneria sp.
ACCGTCTGTTCCGCGGGAAAGGCGAGCGAGGAGAAATAGCGCCAGATCTGGGTGTCCTCGCTGCCAGGCAGCAGCAAGACCTCCGCCGACCGCACCCCACGGCCGGCCCTGCCGACCTGCTGGTAGTAGGCGATAGGGGAGCCAGGCGCGCCAAGGTGCGCGACGAACCCAAGGTCGGGCTTGTCAAAGCCCATCCCAAGCGCCGATGTCGCGACGACCGCCTTCACTCGGTTGGCAAGCAGGTCACGTTCGGCCCGCTCCCGTTCGGCCGGATCGGTCCTGCCGGAGTACGCGGCGACAGGGAAGCCGCGCTCGGTGAGGAAGGATGCGACCTCCTCGGCCGAGGACACCGTCAGGGTGTAGACGATGCCGGAACCGGGCAGCTCGGCAAGCCGCTCGGCGAGCCAGCCCAGCCGTGCCTGCGCGGTGGGCAGCCGGACAACGGACAGGCGCAGGCTTTCGCGGTCCAGCGGCCCCCGGAGCACCAGCGCGCGATCGCCGGCCGCGCCGATCCCCAGCTGGTCGGCGATGTCCTTGACGACCCGGTCGTTCGCGGTGGCGGTGGTCGCCAGCACGGGGACCTCTCCGGGTAGGCCGGCGACCAGGGTGCGTAGCCGCCGGTAGTCCGGGCGGAAGTCGTGCCCCCAGTCCGAGACGCAGTGGGCTTCGTCGACAACGAGCAGCCCGACGCTCGTCGCGAGCTTGGGCAGGACGTCGTCACGGAAATCCGGGCTGTTCAGCCGTTCCGGGCTCACCAGCAGTACGTCGACCTCACCGGTCGCCACGCGCTGCTGCACCGTGTCCCACTCGTCGAGGTTGGCCGAGTTGATGGTGGCCGCCCGCACACCTGCCCGAGCGGCCGCATCGATCTGGTTGCGCATCAGGGCGAGCAGCGGCGAGACGATCACAGTCGGACCCTCACCAGCCGAGCGCAACAGCGCGGTCGCCACGAAGTAGACCGCTGACTTGCCCCAGCCCGTTCGCTGTACCACGAGCGCACGACGACGTTCCGACACCAGCGCGCTGATAGCTGTCCACTGATCCTCACGCAGTCGCGCCGCCGGTCCGGACAACGCGCGGAGGTACTCCTCGGCCTGTCCGCGCAGCGTGCGTTCGTCCACGTTCCATGCATACCCCACCGGTCCGACAAGGCGGCACCCGCCTAGAATCGGACAGATGACAGACCGGCTTCGCGACGAGGTCCGTGCGGCGGCTGGAAGAGGACGCCGCGCCGCGGCGGTGTTGGCCACGGAAAGCCGACTGCGCAAAGATCTGGTGCTCTGTGCCATGGCGGACGCGCTTGTCGCCAGGAGCGTGGAAATCCTTGCCGCCAACCGCGCTGACCTCGTTGACGGCCGTGCGGCTGGGCTGAGTGAGGCGCTGCTCGACCGGCTCGCGCTGACCGAGTCCAGGGTCACCGCCATCGCTGATGGTCTGCGCACCGTCGCCGACCTGCCTGATCCGGTCGGTACCGTACTTCGGGGTTCGGTGCTGCCCAACGGGCTTGAGCTGCGCCAGATCCGGGTTCCGCTCGGGGTGGTGGGCATCGTTTATGAGGCCCGGCCCAACGTCACCGTCGACGCCGCGGGCCTGGCCTTCAAGGCGGGCAACGCGGTGCTCCTGCGCGGCTCGTCCAGCGCGGAGCGGTCCAACAGCGCACTCGTTGGTGTGCTGCGGCAGATCCTGACGGACAACGGCCTCCCGGGCGACGCCGTGCAGCTGCTGCCGTGCGCGGAACGCGCTTCGGTCGAACACCTGGTCACCGCTCGTGGGCTTGTCGACCTGGTCATCCCGCGTGGCGGCGCCGGGCTGATCGCCGCCGTCGTCGACAAGGCCACCGTGCCGACCATCGAGACCGGAGTCGGCAACTGCCACGTCTACGTCGACCGTGCGGCCGAGCTCGACATGGCGCGGGACATCGTGGTCAACGCCAAGACACGTCGGCCGAGCGTGTGCAACGCGGCCGAAACGGTGCTCGTGCACGCCGAGGTCGCCGACAAGGCGGTTCCCGTGATCGTCGACGCGCTGCGCGACCGCGGCGTCACGGTGCACGGCGACGCCAGGACCGGCGACCTCGCCGCGGCCGGGGCCGTGTTGCCGGCGGTGGACGCGGACTGGGACACCGAGTACCTGTCGCTGGATGTCGCGATGAGGGTGGTCGACTCGCTGGACGAGGCGATCGGGCACATCGTCGAGCACGGCAGCGGCCACACCGAGGCGATCGTCACCGGGGATGTTCGGGCGGCCCGGCGGTTCGTCTCGGAGGTGGACGCCGCCGTCGTTGCTGTCAACGCGTCCACGGCGTTCACCGACGGCGGTGAGTTCGGCATGGGCGCGGAGATCGGCATCTCCACGCAGAAGCTGCACGCTCGCGGGCCGATGGGTCTGGCCGAACTGACCTCGACGAAGTGGGTGGTTTGGGGCGACGGCCACGTGCGATCCGTATCGTAGTGGCCGCCCAGCATGCCGACATGGACTGGCATGCTGATGTCGGGACGAGCCCATCCTCGGTGTGAGCGGTGAGGAGAACAACCGTGACAACAGACAACCGTTGGCGGATTTTGGTCGACCCAGGCAAGTGCATCGGCTCGGGAGTGTGCGCCGGCACCGCTCCGGGCCACTTCACTCTCGACGGCGGGTACTCGGTGCCGATCGCCGACGAGGTCGACCCGGACGAGGCCGTGGTCAACGCGGCCGAGTCCTGTCCGATGGAGGCGATCCTGGTTCGCGAGACCGGGTCGGACACGGTGATCGCGCCCGAACTGTGATGAATCACCCTGACGAGCTGTGGTAGCGCGGGCCCGACGCCGGTTACGTACGCTGACCATTCATGTCTGAAAGACAGCGCCGCCGGATTGGCGTCATGGGCGGCACGTTTGATCCGATCCATCATGGTCACCTGGTCGCGGCCAGCGAGGTGCAGGCCCGCTTCCTGCTGGACGAAGTGATCTTCGTGCCGACCGGGCAGCCGTGGCAGAAGACCGGCCGCGAGGTCAGCCCCGCCGAGGATCGCTATCTGATGACGGTGATCGCCACCGCATCCAACCCGGTCTTCTCGGTGAGCAGGGTTGACATCGACCGGGCCGGTCCGACCTACACCGTCGACACCATCGCCGATCTCGCTGACGAGTATCCCGGCGACGACCTGTTCTTCATCACCGGTGCCGACGCACTCGAACAGATCATGTCGTGGATGCGGGTGAACGAACTGTTCGACAAGGCCCACTTCATCGGTGTGACCAGGCCCGGTTACCACCTCGACGGCCACCACCTTCCCGACGGAGCGGTCAGCCTCATCGAGGTGCCGGCGATGGCGATCTCCTCGACCGCCTGCCGTGACCGGGTCCGCGCCGGACTTCCTGTCTGGTACCTGGTACCCGACGGAGTGGTCCAGTACATCTCCAAGCGGCGGCTCTACCAGTAACCGGGCTCCCGACCCGCGCGAGGTCAGGAGTCCTCATTCCTGTCCGGTGAAACCGTTTCCGGGATGGGCACACCCTGCTCGGCCAGATCGACGGTGGCGCGGGTCGGCAGTCGGACATAGTCAGATCTGGAGAGCTCGGTCAGGAAATGATCGCTGACCTGGTTCCCGATGTCGTTGTGCAGCCCGTCATGGAGCGCGAACGCCCGCCTCGGCCCGACCGCCCGCACGAAATCGATCGCGTCCGCCAACTTCAGGAAGGGGCCGGAGACCGGCACGAACAGGGTCTCGACCTCGACTCCAGAGGGGACGTCGAACGAGTCCCCCGGGTGGTACACGCCGCCGGAACCGCCTTGTCCGGCGACGTGGAAACCGAGGTTGGCCACTGGTGGCAGGTCAGGGTGGACCACCGCGTGCAGGCCGCCGAACGTCCGCACCGTGAAGCCGGCCGCGATGAACTCCTCGCCGGTGACCACGGGATGGACCACATCGGCGAGATCGGTCAGCTTGCTGATCACGTCGGGGTGGGTGTAGATCGCGATGCTGGGACGTTTGGCGACCGCGTCGGTCAGCGCGTCGACGTCGAGATGGTCGAAGTGTTCGTGAGTGATGAGGACGGCGTCGACACCGTCGAGTGCCTCCCGTTCGGACAGTGAGCCCGGATCGATCACCAGAACTCCATCGCCCTGGATCCGAACGCAGGAATGGGCGTACTTCGTCAGCCGCATCAGACACCTTTCCGAGACGATTCTAGTAGAACGAACGTTCTTTCTGGTTAGTGACGATAGCACCGGTCGCCGGGCGTTCCAAGCGCGGCGACCGTCGTCGCCGAACGATGCGTGCGTTGTCGGGCCGTCTGCGGCCGGGTGTCAGCCTTGCGGACATTCCAGTTCGGCACGCGCCGCCGCGGTGAGGCGGCCTGACACGGTTGCGGGCTCGTCAAGGAAGCAACCGGTCATGGCGCCGTCGCGCAACATCACCAAGGTGACGGCACCGCGGTCGGGATCCGGATGCCCGGCCTCGATCAGGTGGGTCCGCAGCGTGTCTCGAAACCAGTCGCGATAGGCCCGAACCGCCACACGGACCGGATGGTCAACGCGTGGGTACTCGGCGGCGGCATTGGTGAACGTACAGCCACGGAAGTCGCGTCGGCGCATGGCGGACGCGAGCCATTCGAAAATCGCCAGTATCGCGTCGCGTCCAGCCAGGCCGCGGGTGCGTTCGGCGACGGATGCCCGGACGTGGGAGTCAGTGGCACGCAGGTATGCCACCACCAGATCGTCCTTGGTGGGGAAGTGTCGATAGAACGTCGCTCGTGTGACGGGTGTCTCGGCCACGAGACGTTCGACACCGATGGCACGGATACCCTCGGCATCGAACAGTCTGGTCGCGGTGGCGAGTAGACGCTCGCGCGGATCGCTGCGGCTCACCGAACCATCGTAGGCAAGATCACGCGGTTGGGGTCTAGTCCGTCGATCCGCGAGGGACGACCCACTCGTGACGTTGGCCGGTCATCTCCGCATCGCCGGCCGGACCGGCGACACCGAGCTGATCCGCGGGGCCGGCGAACTGGTCTCGGCGATCACCAAGCGGGGTATTACCGGTTTCGTCGCCGACACCGCGCGCTGACGCGCCCACTCTGGACGAACGGGCCGTGGAACTGACGGCTGAGATCCCCTGGCCCGGCGCCTGGGCCAGGGGACTCACTCGTTGGTCCAGGGCGCTATCGCGTACGCCCGACGGGACGAAGCGCGAGCGCTCCAGCAGACTTCCCGAGCATTCACGCACCTCCCTTCGGTCGAGCCACCGGACGTGGCCGTGTGTGGTCATCTGATCGCGCGAGCCTTCGTCGCGTCAATCGCTTTTCCCGCCGTCCGCTCGTCTCGCGACTTTCCGCCTCCAGCCTTGACTGTGACGCCACGCCGCCCGGTGTGGGGACGGTACTCTCGTGCTGGCCCGACGAGAACGCGGGCAAGACGGACGTGGTCGAGGGAGAGACGTGACAGCCACCGACGAGGCACGAAGGCTGGCGCTGGTGGCGGCGGCCGCGGCGGCCGACAAGAAAGCCCATGAGATCACCGTCCTCGACGTGTCTGACCAGTTGGTGATCACCGACTGCTTCGTGATCGCCTCGGCGCCCAACGAGCGTCAGATCGGCGCGGTCGTAGACAATGTCGAGGAGAAGATGCGTGAGGCGGGCACGAAGCCAGTCCGCCGCGAAGGAGCCCGTGAGGGCAGATGGGTGTTGCTTGACTTCGTCGATGTCGTGGTGCACGTGCAGCATACCGAGGAGCGCTCGTTCTACGGCCTGGAAAGGCTGTGGAAGGACTGTCCGCGCATCGAGTTCGAGGACACCTCCACCGAGACCGAGGCGGAGTCATGACACTGAGCCGTGTCGTACTGTGGCGGCACGGCCAGACCGTGCACAACGCCACCGATCGCTGGCAGGGTCACCTGGACTCCCAGCTGACCGAGTTGGGGCGCGAACAGGCCGCGGCCGCCGTCCCCGCGCTCAGCACGCTCGAGCCGACACTGGTGGTGTCCTCGGACCTGCAACGGGCCGCCGAAACGGCGAGAACGTTCACCGAGGCCACCGGCGTGCGATTGCGGATCGACAAGCGGTTACGAGAGACCGACATCGGCGAGTGGCAGGGGGCCTCGTCGACCGAGATCGAGCAACGCTACCCCGGTGCTCTCCGTACCTGGCGGTCCGACCCGACCTGGGCACCGCCCGGCGGTGAGAGCAAGGTCGAGGTGGCGGCGAGGGCGGCGGAGGTCGTCGCAGAACTGGACGTTGAGGTCGAAGGCACAGTGCTGCTCTGCGCACACGGCGGTCTGATCACCGCGGCGATCGGTCAGCTGCTCGGCCTCCCACTGTCGGCCTGGCCCCAGCTGGGCGGCCACGGCAACTGCCACTGGTCCATCCTCGGCCGCAGACCCGGCGACGACGGCCGGTGGCGTTTGGTGTCCTACAACCTCCAGGCGTGACTCGGCTGCTGGTGGTTGGCGACTCGCTGGCCTTCCATGGTCCGCTGGGGCCGCTGCCGGCTGACGACAGCAGGCTGTGGCCCAACATCGCCGCCGCCCAACTCGGAACCGGCCGGGCCGAACTGATCGCCGGATTCGGCTGGACAGCGCGCGACGCGTGGTGGGCGGTAACCGGCGATCCCAGGTTCTGGGCGGCTCTGCCCCGTGTCGACGTGCTAGTGCTCGCCGTCGGCGGCATGGACACCCTGCCATCGCCACTGCCGACCTACCTGCGCCAGGGCCTGCGGTACCTGCGTCCCGACGGCCTGCGCAGGCAGGCACGCACCGCCTATCTGGGCCTCCAGCCCTTGTTGGCCACGGTCCTTCGGGGACGGCCGGTCGCGTTGCCGCCTCGGCTCACCGGTCGCTACCTCGACGACTGCGTCCGCGCGGTGCGGGCGATTCGGCCCGGTCTGCCGGTGGTCGGCATGCTTCCGCCCGTGCATCGCTCCCCGGCGTAC
>JAFAZC010000186.1 GCA_019239965.1 Kutzneria sp.
GTACCTGTGGCGCAAGGCGTTCTTCGACGCGCACCTGCGGGGTCTCGGGGACGGACCGGACTTCGGGGCGCGCGTGCACCTGTTCCTGACCGGGCGCAACGAGTGGCGGTCCTTCGACGACTTTCCGCCTCGCGAAGTGATCACCCAGCAGTGGGCCTTGTCGAGCGGCGGCAAGGCGAACACGGCCGGAGGCGACGGCCTCCTCCGCGCGACCGAACCCTGTGCGGGCCCACCGGACGAGATTCGAGCCGATCCGGACATGCCCGTCATCCCGGTCATGGCGCACGCCTTCGGGAACACGCTCGACATCCGCGAGATCGCGGCACACGCGGAGGTGTTGGTCTACACCAGTGACCCGCTGGACGAGCCGGTGGTGATCGTGGGTGAGCCGGCCGTGTCAGTCACGGTCAGTTACGACAGCGTCGACGGGGACGTCGCGGTCTGGCTCGCCGAGCAGACCAGCGACGGCGCGCTGACCCAGCTGGCACTCGGCTTCCTCCGGTTGCGCTACCGCGGCGGCCCGGACCGCGAGATCCCACTCGAGCCGGGTGTACCGGTGCGGGCCGAGATTCCGCTGACCTATGTGGGCCACCAGGTACCGGCCGGAAGCCGGCTCGCCCTGTTGGTCGGAGCCAGCATGTTTCCGCTGGTGGACCCGAATCCACATACCGGGGAACCGGTGCGGACCGCGGACACATCCCACCGCGTACGGATGACCGTGTTCCACGACACGGCGCGAGTCTCCACGCTTCGACTGCCGACGCTGCCCATGGTCAGCGCCTGATGCCCCGGACCGGCCGATCGGCACGAACCGTCACCACCAGGCTCCACGACCGCATCCGTCGAAGGGACACCCGGCGATGACCGACGACCCGATCCGCTATCAAGCTCCCAACGGTCCGCATCCGGTCGGTGTCCGCGACGGCGAGGTGCTCGACAGGGCCTACCCGACGCTTCGCCCGGACGACGCCGACGGACGCCGCCTGATGGTTCGGGTGTGGTACCCGGCGGCCGCCGCCCACGGTCAGCCCCGCGCGTATGCCGCGGGACCCGAGCGACAAGTGCTCGCCTGGTTCATCGAAGCCACCAGTGGGTTCATCCCGCAGGCCTGGGTCCACCGGCTCGCGGACGTCCGCACGCACAGCCTGCCCGGCGCCGCCGTCGCAGAGGGGGCGTTCCCCACACTGGTCTTTTCCCACGGCGCGCACAGCTACGTCTGCCAGAACACTCCGCTCATGGAGGAGTTGGCCAGCCGCGGCTACGTGGTCTGGAGCATCGCACATCCGGGAGAAGCCGGCGGAGTCGCGTATCCGGACGGAACGCTGGTCCGGTACGACGAGGCATTCCACGCGGCCGCGCTGGGTCTGAACGCGGGCGGGGCTTACCACGCCAAATTCGTCGGTGAACCGGCCCAACGGTTTGCCGCGACCGGCAAATTCCTCGACGGATTCGGTCTAGGGCCGTGGTCGCGACGGTGGGTCGACGACAAGCGTGCCGTCATCGACGCGCTCGAGCGGCAATCGGTGACCGGCGCGGCGAGCAGCGTCACCGCCGCGTGCGACCTGTCGCGGATCGGTCTGTTCGGCATGTCGTTCGGTGGCGCCGCGGCCGTCTCGGCCGCGCATCAAGATCACCGGGTGGCCGCCGCGGTCAACATCGACGGCGGGCAGTTCCTGTCGGATCTGCTCGACACGGACGTGCGTGTCCCGATGCTCCAGCTCTCCGCCGACCTGCCCGCGCAACTACGAGCCTCCGGCCTGGAGCCGACGGCCGTGGACGCGAACGAGTTCTTCTTCGAGCCATTGGCAAGTGCCGGCACCAGACCCGACGTGCAACGCCTTCGCATCAACGGCGTCACGCATCTCGAGCTGACCGACATGGCGCTGATCCCAGCCGCGGACCGTGCCGCCGCACTGCCGGTCTCCGGCTCACTGTCCAGTGAGCGAATCGTCGATCTCCTTGACAGCTTCGTCGGCGCCTACTTCGACACGATCTTGCGGGGCGCGGACGTGGGTTATCCCACAGCGCAACTGCGGCAGTTCACCGAGGCGAAACCCATCGACATGTCGAGCATCCGCAGCTACGGGCAGGCACAACCACTGGGTATGGAGACGCCGTGACGACACCGACCGCTCAGCTCGCCGAGCTGGCAGACGAGTATTTCGCCCTGTTCACCGAGGCGGCTCCCGTCGCGGCGACCATGTACGGAATCCCGGGACACGACGACGCCGTGCCGGACGTGTCCGAGTCCGCACAGGCCGACATCGCCAGACGAATGGCGAACATCCGCGACCGCACGGACGCCCTCGACGCGGACCAGTTGACGGACACGGAGCGGACGACCCGCGCGCTCCTGCGACACGAGTGCCAGGCGATGATCAACGCCCACACCTCCCACGAGCTGGAGTGGGCCATCGGCCGGTACGCGGGGCCGATCAGCATGGTGCTGTCCGCCGTGCCGAAGGTGCTGCTCACCGACGACGCGCGCGCGGCCGACTACTACCACCGGTGCGCCAAGCTGCCGGCCTACCTCGAGCAGTGGGTCGATCGACTTCGCGACGGACGCGCACAGGGCTTCGTCCCCAACCGCCGAAGCGTCGAACTGGCACTCGGCCAACTCGACGGCTACCTTGCCTCATCGCCCGGCGACGACCCGTTGCTCGCCCCCTGCCAACCGGCAGAACACGCGCGAGTGCGCGCCAAGCTCACCACTCTGGTGGCCGAGCGCATGCGGCCCGCCATGGCTCGCATCCGACAGCTGATCCACGACGAACTCCTGCCGGCGGCGAGACCGGACACCAGGTGCGGCGTCATGCACCTGCCGAACGGCCCCGAAATCTACCTCGACGCGGTCAGACAGCACACGACCACCGAACGGACGCCGCACGAACTCCACGAAACCGGCCTGCGACTCGGCAGGCAGGTGCGCGAGGAGCTCCGCAGCGTCGGGGTCCGCGTGTTCGGCACTGACGAGTTCACCGAGATCATCCGACTGCTCCGCGAGGATCCCGGGCTGCGCTATGCCACGTCCGACGAGATCGTGCGGGACGCGACAGGCGCCCTGCGGCGAGCCGAGGAGGCGCTCCCCGACTGGTTCGGGCGGTGGCACCGCGCACCGTGCGAGATCGGGCAGATGAACGCCGTGGAGGGCGCGACCGCCGTGCCTGGCTACTACCAGCCGCCGGGCAGTGACGGCAGCCGGCCGGGCCGGTTCTGGGTCAACACGTCGGGTCCTGGTTCCCGGTGCCGTCACGAGACCGAGGCGCTCACTTTCCACGAGAGCGTCCCCGGCCACCACCTCCAGTTCGCCGTTGCGCAGGAACTCACCGGGCTTCCCGAGTTCCGCCGCTTCGCGTACGTAAGCGCCTTCGGCGAGGGCTGGGGCCTATACGCCGAGCGGCTCGCGGACGAGATGGGGCTGTATTCCGACGACCGGGCACGGCTGGGCATGCTGTCGTTCGACGCGATGCGGGCCGCGCGCCTGGTGGTCGACACCGGAATCCATGCCGCGGGCTGGAGCCGGGACCGGGCCATCGACTACATGTGGCGGCACACCGCCGTGCCGATGGGAACGATCGTCAACGAGGTGGACCGCTACATCAACTGGCCCGGCCAAGCGTTGGCCTACATGACCGGCCGCCTGGAAATCGACGCGCTACGCGAGACCGGCCGGGCCGAGTTGGGCAGCCGCTTCCAGCTCAAGGAGTTCCACGACGCTCTTCTCGGCGCCGCCTCCATTCCGCTGTCCGAGCTCCGCGTCGTTCTGCACCGCTGGGCCGCTTCACGGGACATAACCCGGAGTCCCCATGCGACAGACGTCGCGCCGGGATGAGCTGACGCTCAACAACCGTCGCTGCCGTCACCGCTCAGTGCCACTACCCTGGAGACATGGCCACTACCGCGGACGCAGTCGTTGTTGGTGCCGGTGTCCTCGGTTGCGCGACCGCGTTCGAGCTTGCGCGGGCCGGGCATCGCGTTGTCGTCGTCGAGCGGCAAGGCGGCCCAGGACATGGATCGACCGGTGCGTCGAGCGCGATAGTCCGGTTCAACTACTCGACCGCGGCCGGCGTCGCCATGTCGTGGGAAGCAAAGCACTGCTGGGAGAACTGGACGGATCACCTCGGTGTTCTCGACACTCCCGCTGTGGCGTGCTTGCACCGCACCGGGGTCGCACTGCTGGACGTCGACGCAGTACCGAAGCCCAGCATGCTCGCACTGTTGGACGAGGCTGGCGTGCCGTACGAGGAATGGGATCCGGCCACTTTGGCAACACAAGTGCCCAGCATCGACACGGGACGGTTCGGACCTCCGAAGCGGCTCGATGACGATGCGTTCTGGGCACAGGCCGATGGCCGGCTCGGCGCCGTCTTCACCCCGGATGCCGGGTTCGTCGACGATCCGATGCTGGCCGCGGTGAACCTGGCGGATGCGGCTCGGCGGCGCGGTGTCGAGTTTCTGTTTCATCGCGAGGTCGTCGCGGTCCGGCACCGCGGTGGCCGCGTCGCCGGTCTGGACCTGGCGGACGGCGGTCGTATCGACTGTCCGATCGTCGTGAACGTCGCCGGTCCGTGGTCGTCGATGCTGAACACGCTGGCCGGTGTCGGAGACGACTTCACGATCGCCGTACGGCCGATGCGGCAGGAGGTCCACCACGTGTCGGCCCCTCCTGGTTACAACAACGGCGCCGTGTTCGGCCCCTGCGTGGCGGACCTGGATCTCGGTGTCTACGTCCGCGCCACGCCTGGCGACGGCATGCTCATCGGCGGAACAGAGCCCGACTGCGATCCGCTCCAGTGGCTGGACGATCCGAATCAGGCCAACCCGAACCCGACACCCCACATGTTCGAGACGCAGGTCGTCCGCGCCGCACGACGATTTCCCGGACTCGCGGTACCCTCGAGGCCGCGCGGTATCGCGGGCGTCTACGACGTGGCCGAGGACTGGACTCCGATCTACGACCGCACCGCGCTCGACGGGTTCTACGTAGCGATGGGCACGAGCGGAAACCAGTTCAAGAACGCGCCCATCGTGGGCCGTGTCATGGCGGAGATCATCGGGGCGGTCGAAGCAGGTCGCGATCACGACGCGGACCCGGTGTGCCTTGTCGGGGCGCACACGGGCCTGGAGATCGATCTTGGCGCGTTCTCGCGCAAACGCGGCAGAAACGAGAATTCGAGTATGTCCGTGATGGGGTGACCCGGCCTGCCGCGTCATCACGGGCCGATGGCCGGCACCATCCCGTTGAGCCGAGCGAGCTTGATTCCGACATGCAGCGACAGCCGCTCGCCACCGTTGGACAGGCTCAAGCCGGTCGCCTTCTCGATGCGCGCCAGCCGGTGGTACACGCTCGTCCGGTGGACGTTGAGACGGTCGACCACTGACCGCACGTCCCCCGCCGCGTCGAGGTATGTCTCGAGCGTCTTGACGAGATCGCCCGTGGTGTCATTCTCGATGAGGCGTCGTAGCCCCGCCGGTACTGCCTCGTCGGCGAGCTCGGCGACATCGACGTGCAGGAGCAAGCGGTACATACCCAGCTCGTCGTAGCACACCACCGCACCGAAACCGGGAACAGCGCGGCTGACGCGAATCGCGTTTTCGGCGCCACGGTGGGACTTGTAGGCGTCCAGCAGGTCAACGACCGTCGGACCGATGCCAACCCAGACGTCGTCGGTGGCAAGTGTCTTGCACAGCTGCGCGCGGATCCACTCGCCGTGATCGCGTAGCCGCTGGGCAGGCGGCAACGTCGGCGCGGCGGCGAGCAGCGTTCCTCGGCCGCCGGCGCGGGCCATCGCCACGGACGCGGCGCCTGGAGCGAGTCGACCCATAGCCCGTTTGAGCACCAAGTCAAGCTCAGTGTCCGCCACCTGATGGCGATCCATCACATCGTCTCCCAGCCGCACCGCCACGCAGACGAACTGCCCCTGGTTGGGCAAGCGGTCTTCGGCAGTCAGCCCCCGTGCCGCGTGAGCCCGGACCGGCTCCTCCTCCGACAGCAGGTCGCGTACCAGTTCGCGATCGCGGCTCTTGCGAAGATCGCCGATCAACCGCTCACGGTGAATAAGGTGACCGGCCGCTGCCGCCGCGTCGGTGGCCATCTGAAGCTCGATGCCGGTCAGCGTCTCATCGTCGTCCAGCAGCCACAGATAGCCGAACAGGTGGCCCTCACACCTGACTGGAACCGCGACGCGGCCCAGCAGCCCGCGCTCGGGCAGCCCCGGCACCCGCACTGGCCCTTGAGCAGTCGCGATGCCGCAGTCCAGCGCGTGCTCGATGACATCACGCGGCGGTTTGAGCTTCATCACCGACGCGATCCGGTACTCGTCCACCTTCTCGTCGTGTGCGGTGTATGCGAGCAATCGCATCTGCGGATCGTCGATCGCGACCGCACGGTGCAGAAGTGCCGCCAAGCCGTCCACGACCGCCTTCAACTCGTCCCGCATCACGCACCTCGCCAACGCCCGATTCGGACCATTGTGCCGCGCCGCCCATAGCCCCGCACTCGATGGCCCAACCTCCAAGCGGCTCCTCCCGTCACAGCTCTGTTCGCCGATGTCCGCCGGGCAGTCGGACAGCTACTCGGTCCCTGCGGCTTTTCTTCGCCGTGCCACTCGACCAGGCGTTACGTGCCGTCCGGGTTGCTCCGAGGTTCTTGCCGGACGTCGGTACCGGCTGTTGCGCTTGGCATGTTCGCCACCTGGTTATGCCTCGGCCGTTACCCGACGTATTCAGAGATTTCCGCATAACACGCATGGAGGTTGTGCTGTGTTCAGGAAGCAAATCAAGACTCGGCTGGTGGCCATCGGCACGATTACGTGAAGGAGGCCTGCGCGGTATGCACCACCGACCGTGACGGCTCCGGAGTTGACTGGTAAACCACCGCCAACCCCTGCTTCCTGGCTTCGGTGAACCGCAGGCGGTTTTCCGCTCCAATCAACGGAGAAGAGCTTCGGCCGCACCAGCGCTCACGGCCCGGCCAACCGCCGCCAGGGCCGGCGAGTCCAGCTTCCACTGCTGCCAGTACAGCGGCACATCCAGCGGCCGTTGCGGGGCAAGGTCCACCAGTGTCTCGCCGCGACTGTCCGCCTGGGCTTCGGACACCATACCCCAACCGAATCCGCCAGCTACGGCATCCACAAAGGACTCTGAGGCCGGGACGTAGTGCCGCACCGGGTCGAATCGCCGCCGCCGAGTGAGGGCACGCAGAAATCGGTCCTGCAGATCGTCCTTCCGGTCAAAAATGATCACTGGAGCCTCGGGGAGCGCCTGTGCGAGCGGTATGCCAGACAGCCAGCGCTCGACAAATCCGGGCGAGGCCACGGCGCGGTACCGCATCCGGCCGAGCCGACGGGAGGTGCATCCCTGGACCGGATGCGGCGATGCCGTCACGGCGGCCATGACCAACCCCTCACGCAGCAGCGCCGCGGTGTGTTCCTGGTCCTCGCGCTGAAGATCAAAGCAGATCCCGAGGTCCTCCGGCACCCGCCCGAGCGCGGGCAGGAACCACGTTGCCAGCGAGTCGGAGCTGACCGCGATTGACAGCGTCGTGAGTCCCGACGAGCCCGCGAGCCCAAGTTCGGCACGGGTGTCCCGTTCGAGCTGCGCCAGCGATCGCGCGAACCGGGCAACCACCTTACCCGACTCGGTGAGCCGAATCGGTTTGGTCCGCAACAGCAGCACGCGGCCAATCCCCTGTTCGAGGGCCTTCACCCGCTGGCTCACGGCGGACGGAGTCACATGCAGTACCGCCGCGGCCGCGTCGAAGCTCTGTTCATCAACGACCGCGAGCAGAGTCCGCGCCTGGTCAAGGGGAATATTTGGCATCACGAACACTAATGTTACCTAAGAAACTTTAGCTAGATTGGTCCACGGTGGGCCGCTTAGCGTCGATTCGTGCTCCCCTTGCTCCTCGCCGGGTTCGGTACCGGACTGTCCCTCATCGTCGCGATCGGTTCACAGAACGCCTTCCTGCTCCAGCAGGGGCTGCGTGGCGGCCCCGTGGCGCCGCTGGTCGCCATCTGCGCGGCATCCGACCTGGTCCTGATTGGACTGGGTGTCAGCGGCATTGGGGTAGCTCTCGGCCGATGGCCGGCCGCGATCAGCGTGACCGCGGTGTGTGGTGGGCTATTCCTGCTCGGCTACGGCGCGCTCGCCGCCCGCCGGGCGTTCCGCCCATCGGTGATGACGGTCGGCGAGGAGCGCATCCCCCTGGGCAAAGCAGCACTGGCCTGTCTCGCCTTCACCTGGCTCAACCCACACGTCTATCTCGACACCGTGCTCCTGCTTGGCTCGGTCGCGGTCGCACACGGCGAGGGCCGTTGGCTGTTCGGCCTCGGTGCCGGGCTCGCCAGCATGGTCTGGTTCAGCGCACTGGGATTCGGAGCGCGTCGGCTCGCCGGGATTTTCGCGCGCCCAGCCGCGTGGCGGGCCCTCGACGCCCTTGTCGCGGTGACAATGACCTGCCTCGGCGTGTCCCTGCTGCTCAGTCGGACGTGATCACCCGCAACTACTCGCGGCCCGCCGGAGTACGCTGCCGGACGCGACGTCTGATTCCCGCCAGCGACGTTCCCGCCGGTGGGCGAGATTGTCTTCATGAGCATTCACGACGTTCGCCTGCGTTACCGGGCGATCCCAGCCGAAGTGTTGTCCCGGGTTCGCAGCGGTGGCCTTGACGACGCGGGACAGCTGCCGGCGCGGTTGACCAGTGACGGCAACAGTCTGAACTGGCCGCTGCGCTGCTGCCTGCGTGACGCCGATCCGGGCACCGAGGTCTTGCTGTTTGGGTACGCCCCCGACGGAACTGGTGGACCATACAGCGAACTGGGACCGGTTTTCGCGCACGCGGAATCGTGCTCAGGGCCGAAGAGCACGGACGAGTATCCAGCCGACTGGAAGCCACTTGCCCAGATGATCCGCGGCTACGATGAGCGCGGCTGGATGATTCGGGCCGAGATGCACGCGGGCCGAACCCCGGAAGAGGCCATTCAACGCGTGTTCGGCGACCCACAGGTCGTCGAGGTGCACAGTCGCAACCCGCTGCAAGGCTGTTACATGTTCGCCGTCGAACGGGCTGAGTAGGGGCATGGGCCCGGCGGTGCGGACGCGTGCGAGTCAGAGCTGTTCAAGCCGCCGGGTCAGGAACCGCCGCTCAGGGGTCGACGTGGCCAGGTCGAGCGCTCGACGGTACGCCGCCAGAGCTTCGTCGTGACGGCCCAGACGGCGCAACAACTCACCGCGGGTGGAGTGGAAGTAAAGGTAGCCGTCCAGGTCGAGCCGGTCGATGGCGTGTAGCGCCGCGGTGGGGTTGCCGGCCTGGGCGACCGCCACGGCATGGTTGAGCTCGACCACGGGCGAGCTTGTGAGTTCGACCAGCCGTTGGTACATCTCGGCGACCTGCTGCCAGTCGATCCGCTCCCGCGTCTGCAGCCACGAGATCACGGCCTGCACGACGTAGGCGCCGCGTCCGCCCAACGCGATCGCGCGGTCGAGCACCGTCCGACCCGCCGAGATCTGTCCCATGTCCCACAGCGAACGGTCCTGGTCGTCGAGCAACACGAGATCCTCCCCGGAGAACCGGGCTCGCCGCCGGGCGTGGTGGATCATCATCAGCGCGAGCAGCCCGTGTGCCTCCGGTTCGTCCGGCATGAGCGCTGCAAGCACCTGCCCCAGGCGGATGGCTTCGGCGCCGAGGTCGACCCGGCCGCTGTAGCCCTCGTTGTAGATCAGGTAGAGGACGGCCAGCACCGCGTCGAGCCGGTCCGGGAGCAGGTGTGGGCCGGGGACCGCGAACGGGATCCCCGCCGCCTTGATCTTCGTCTTGGCGCGGGACAGGCGCCGCTTCATGGTTTCCTCGGAGACCAGAAACGCCCGGGCGATGTCGGCGGTCTCAAGGCCACCGACGGCCCGCAGCGTGAGCGCCACCTGCCCGTCAAGAGACAGCGCCGGGTGGCAGCAGGTGAAGATCAGCTCGAGTCGTTCGTCCTTGATCACGGTGTCGTCGAACTCATCCATGACGGCCTCGGCTACACATAGCAGTGGGGTCTTCTCGGCCAAGGTGCGCTCACGGCGGATCCGGTCGATCGCCCGGTTGCGGGCCGTCGTCACCAGCCACGCACCCGGATTGGCCGGCGTGCCGGACACCGGCCAGCGCTTCGCCGCGATCGCGAACGCCTCCTGCACCGCGTCCTCGGCCTTGTCGAAATCGCCGAGGTACCCGACCAGCGAAGCCAGTACCCGACTCCACTCGTCCCGGAAGACCGCCTCGAGCGCCCTCAGCGCTGCATCACCGGTCTGACCTCCACCGCGCCGCCGAGCCGGGCGGCGGGGAGGCCCGCCGCCAGCTCGAGCGCCTCATCCAAGTCGGCGGCCTCGACCAGGTAGAAGCCGCCGAGTACCTCCTTGGTGTCCGCGAACGGGCCATCGGTCATCAGCGTGCGACCGCCGACCACCCGCACACTGGTCGCCGTTTCCCCCGGTTGCAGCCGCACGTTGCCAAGACACCGGGCGTCCTCGGCCAGCGCGAAGTACTGGGCATACGCCGCCTCCCGTTCCGCGTCGGCCAGTGCCTCGACCGCTCCAGGCTCGGCGTAAATCATCAGTGCGTACTGCATCGCAACCTCCAGGCAGTGAGTTCTCACCTACACGACGAACGAAGAGCGGCGCAAGGGACACCACCCGGGTCAGCGACCGCATCGAGACGGTTCCGGCCCGCAAGTCGAGGGTCAGCCTCGATCCAGGTCGCCGTTAGCCGGACGTGTTTGCCAGATCACGGCTCGGGGGGACGCCGAATTTGCGTGCGTACTCGCGACTGAACTGGCTCGGGCTCTCGTACCCGACGTCAAAGGCCGCGGTGGTGACCGAGGCACCGCCCGTCTTCAGGAGTCGCCGCGCCTCGAGCAGGCGAAGCTCCTTCTGGTATTGCAGCGGCGTCGTTGAGGTGATCGTCTTGAAGTGCTTGTGGAATGACGACGCGCTCATCCCGACCCGCCGTGCGAGATCCGGGACCGCGATCGGCGAGCGGATGTCGGCGCGGATGTGACCAATGGCGCGGGCGATGGCGCTCGCATTGCTGTCGTGGCGAATGAGGCTGCGAAGCATTCCGCCAAACGGAGCGACCAGCAACCGGTAGTGGATCTCCTTCGAGGTGAGCGGGCCGAGCACCTTCGCGTCCGTGGGCGAGTCCGCGAGCGCCAGGTATCGACGCAAAGCATCCAGCAGCCCGGGATCGGCCTGATGCGTCTCCGCCGCACGAGCGCGTTCGCTGTCGAGCGCCGACTCGGCGACCTTGTCGTAGAGTTCCCTGACGGTGGCGACGTCAACGTCGAGGACCAGCGCCAGGTACGGAGCCTTCGTGATTCTGGAGCACACGGGCACGTCGTGACTCACGAGCAGGCACTCCCCCGGGCCGAACGACAACGTCCGCTCTCCGATCGAGACCTGCTTCTCGCCTCGCAGGATCAGGCATAGGACAGGCTTGTACAACGAGGCTTCGAACGAACTCGGGACGTTCTGCCGGAGGACCTGGAGACCGTTCATCGGCTGTGCGGCGTGCTGATGGCCATTCTCGGCCGCCGGAACACGACGGGACGCTTGTTCGATGAGTCGCTCCAGGTACATGCTTCAGCCTCCGGTGACATCGAGGCCGGCCCCGACCAGCCCGCCTGAGACGGCCACATTTTCCCGGCATGTGCAGGATTAGGCAAGCAGCGTGGAGGAGCGGGCAGGCGCTGCGACTCCAGGGTGGCTAGGGTCCTTTCCCGTCGAGTTCCAAGGAGAAGTGAATGAAGACCCGAACCCTGACCACAGATGTCGACATCCCGTACCTCGGCTTTGGCACGTACCTCATCGCGGACGACGAGGTAGCCGCGGCGGTGATCGAGGCCATTCGTGCCGGCTACCGGCACATCGACACCGCGGAAGGCTATGGGAATGAACCGGGCGTCGGGGCCGGCATCAGGCAGGCGTTGGAATCCCAGGGGCTGACGAGAAGCGATCTGTTCGTCACCACCAAGCTCTGGCCCGGCAACCCCGCGTGGGGGCAGCCCGCGAAGACCACCGAGTCCACGGTGGCATCGCTCGACCAGAGCCTCGAACGGCTGGGGCTGGACTACGTGGACCTTTACCTGATCCATGCGCCGTTCGAACGCGACCAGCGACTCGCCCAGTGGCGCGGGCTCGTCGAGCTGAAGCGACAGGAGAAGGCGCGTGCGATCGGCGTGAGCAACTTCAGCATCACGCACATCGAGGAGCTGAAGGCAGCGGGCCTGCCCCTGCCGGTGGCCAACCAGATCGAGCTTCATCCGTGGTCGCAGAAGCCTGAGCTGGTTCGATATCTCAACGACAACGGCATCACCCCCATCGCCTACAGCAGCCTGGTTCCACTCTCCACCTGGCGAGCCGCCGAGGGCCAGGACAGCGCGAAGACGGACCGGATGAAGGCCGACGGTGAGCAAGCGGACGCCCCGTTCAAGGTCATGGCCGCCAAGTACGGTGTGAGCGAGGCGCAGGTCCTGCTGCGCTGGGCCATCCAGAAGGGGTATCCGGTGCTCCCGAAGAGCACCAACCCCGGTCGCATCCGGAAGAACGCCGACATCTTTGGCTTCGGTCTCGACGACAAGGACATGGCTGCGATCGAGAAGATGGACCGTGGCGACGGGATTGCGTGGGCCATGGGCGATCCCACGAAGGCTCCATGAGCAAGTCTCCGAGGATCGGCCAGTGGGTGACCCGCTGCTGGTGAAAAGCGACGACGGGACGCTGGGGCAGGGGTGGTGCCCGGCCATCCGCGTTACCCGACGCACCCGCCCTCTCGCGCCCGACCCGGCCA
>JAFAZC010000043.1 GCA_019239965.1 Kutzneria sp.
GTGACCTGGGCGTGGTCTCTCTGGCGCAGACGCCATCAATACCGCGCACGACAAGCCCACTACCAGCGACGATGCACCATAGATCACGAAGTGCTGCTGGAGTACTAACCCGGCGGCGAGGTTGACGCGACCGTTCACGACAACTGGCACGCCACACTGGCACCGCTGGCCGCCGTCGATGGCCACGTCCACCTCGATCTGTCCGAGTTGACGTTCATCGACGTCCGCGGCGTGGCCGAACTGATCGACCTGGCGCATGGTCCGGGAGAGGAGCGGCGGATGGTCATCACCGGCCGCCGCGTGTACTACGGCAGGTGATGGACGTGTTGTGGCCCGACGCCCCGCCGGTCGATCGTGGTGGCCGCGTCATGAACACGACGCTCATGCCTGCCGACGTTGATCCGTTCGATCGCCCGGCGTTGTTCTACCGGGACGAGCAGGACTACGTGGCCGGCACCCTGCCGTTCAGCACCGAGAGACTGGGCGCCGGCGCGCCCGTGGCGGTCGCCGTATCCACCGCCAACCTCACCCTGCTGCGCGACGAGCTGGGCCGGGACGCCGAGCACGTGCGACTGCTGGACATGACCAAGGTCGGCCGCACCCCAGGCCGGATCATCCCCGGTGTGCAGCGCGCCTTCGCCGACGCCCATCCCGGACAGGAGGTCGAGGATTTTTCGAGGCCCTCCGTTGAGTTCGTCAAGCTCAGCCGGACGAGCTGTTCGTGTTCACCGGCTCCGTGGCTGATGCGCTGGCCGAGGGCACTCGTCCTGGCAAAGCTCCCTCGACGCCAATGGAAGCTGCCCAACGCGAATCCTACTTACCGAGCCCCGCAACAAGATTGATCACCGTGGCGATGATGACCGCGTCGAAGAGGTAGGACAGCAGCGCGTGGCGCAACGCCGTGCAACGGATCTCGCCGGTCGTCAGATCGGTGTCCGACACCGGGAACGTCGTGCCGATGGTGAACGCTAGGTACGCGAAGTCGCCGACAGCGGTTCGTCCTCATTGAATTCGACGCCGCCGGGCGTGGCGCTGTACCTTCAGCATCAGGATCCCGCCTTCGACCGGCGACGCAGCAAGCATCGGAGCACCCGCGCCACAAGCACGGCGACGATCGTGGTGCGTACCGGTCATTGCCGCGCCGCCCCGATCACCCGGTCCGGTCCTGCACCATCGGCGGGAGTGCCGCCACCGCCTGCCCGGCGGACTTGGTCTGGCGTGACCTCATTGGCCGTAGCCTGCACCGCGTCCGCGCCGCTCGCGAACCTGTCCGCGACTTGGTGAGCCACCCGCCACGGCCTGGCCCTGCACCATGTCGGCCACGTCCTGGGTCTTGGCCTTCACCCGCCCTGGTACACGCTCATTTTCTTGTCCTCAAGCTCGGCGCGGACCGACCCGGTGAGCTCGTCCCAGGAGTCGACGAACTTCTCGATGCCCTCGTCCTCCAGGACGGTGAAGACCTCGTCGAGGTCGACACCGGCATCGGTCACGGCCTTCATGACCTGCGCCGCCTCCTCGTAGGTCTCGTGGATGGGCCGGCCGGGGCTGCCGTGGTCGGCGTAGGCCATCAGGGTCTTTTCGGGCATGGTGTTCACCGTGTCCGGCGCGATGAGCTCCCGCACGTACAGGGTGTCGGGGTAGTCCGGGTTCTTCACGCCCGTCGAAGCCCACAGCGGACGCTGCGTCATGGCACCCTGGGCTTGCAGCGCCCGCCACCGATCGGAGGAGAACACCTCCTCATAGGCCTGGTAGGCCAACTGCGCGTTGGCCAGCGCGGCCTTGCCCTTGAGGGCGGGATCGGCGCCGGCCTTGTCCAGGCGCCGATCGATTTCGGTGTCCACGCGGGAGACGAAGAAGGAGGCCACTGATTCGATCCCGGTCAGCGACCCGCCGTCCCGCACGCGCTGCTCCAGCCCGCACAAGTAGGCGTCCATGACCGCCCGATACCGCTCCAGGCTGAAGATGAGAGTGACGTTGACGCTGATGCCCCGGGCAATGGACGTGGTGATCGCGCGCAGCCCTTCCCGCGTCGCCGGAATCTTGATGAACAGGTTCGGCCGATCGACCAGCCACCACAGGTGAGCCGCCTCCGCGGCGGTGGCGTCGCTGTCCTGCGCCAGCCTGGGCGCCACCTCCAGCGACACCCGGCCGTCACGGCCCGTCCGCCGCGCCACCGGGGCGAGCAGGTCGCAGGCGTCGCGGACGTCAGCGGCGGTGATGGTTCGCAGCGCTTCCTCGACACTGACCTTGCGGACGGCCATCGCGTGCACCTGGTCGTCGTAGGAGTCCGAGCCGCTGATCGCCGCGGCGAAGATCGTCGGGTTCGTGGTGACACCCACGACGGAGTAGTCGTCGACCAAGGACTGCAGGCCGCCGCTCCGAATGCGGTCGCGGGACAGGTCGTCCAGCCAGACCGCGACCCCAGCGTCTGACAACGCGGCCAACTTCTCGTTTCGTGCCATGGCAGTGCCTTCCGGGCTCGGGAAAGGGAGAGGAATCAGCGGTCGCCGGTGGGGCTGTGCAGGACGCCGGCGCTGTCCGGGCCGCTGGGGGCGACCGGCGCCGCGGCGGCAGCAGCGAGGCTCTCCCGCGCTGCGCCGACGTCCGCGTCGGCGGTGAGCCCGAACTGCTCGTACAGCACGGAATAGGCCGCGCTGGCACCGAAGTGGTCCAGACCGACGATCCGGCCGGCGTCACCGACGAACTCCCGCCAGCCCATGGGCACGCCGGCTTCGACGCTCACCCGGGCGCGCACCGTGGGCGGCAGCACCTGCTCGCGGTAGGCCCGGTCCTGCGCGGCGAACCACTCCCAGCACGGCAGCGACACGACCCTCGTCGGCACGCCGTCGGCTTCCAATGCTTCTCGGGCGGCGACGGCGATCTGCACCTCTGAGCCGGTGCCCATCAGGATCACCTCGGGTATGCCGCCGGTGGCCTCGGCCAGCACGTATCCGCCCCGGGTGACGCCCTCGGCCGACGCGAACTGTGTGCGGTCGAAGACGGGCAGGTTCTGCCGCGTCAGCGAGAGCCCGGCTGGGCGGTCGTTGTGCTCGAGGATGGTGCGCCATGCCACGGCGGTCTCGTTGGCGTCGGCCGGGCGGACGAAGTCCAGGCCGGGCATGGCTCGCAGCGCCGCGTAGTGCTCGACCGGCTGATGGGTGGGACCGTCCTCGCCCAGCCCGATGGAGACATGCGTCCACACGTAGGTGACCGGAAGCTGCATGAGGGCGGCCAGCCGGACCGCCCCGCGCATGTAGTCGGAGAAGGTGAGAAAGGTGCCGCCGTACACGCGGGTCCCGCCGTGCAGAGCGATGCCGTTCATGATCGCGCCCATGGCGTGCTCGCGGACGCCGAAGTGCAGCGTGCGTCCGTAAGGGCCGCCCGACCACATCTTCGTCTGCCGGTCCGCGGGCGGGAACGAGGCCGCCCCCTCGACGACGGTGTTGTTGCTCTCCGCCAGGTCGGCCGAGCCGCCCCACAGCTCCGGCAGCACCGGGTACAGGGCGGCGAGGACCTCGCCGGAGGCCTTTCGGGTGGCGACGCCCTCGGTGAACGCGATGTCGGTGTTGTCCTCGATGGAGATCCGGTTGGCGTCGTAGACCAGGACCAGGTTCCCCAATTCCTGGGTGCCGGCCAGCGACGACGCCTCGCCGCTGACACCTTCCTCCAGGTCGCCATCGGAGGCGAACGCCCAGACCGTGTGGTCGAACACGCTCTCGCCCTCCGGGGCGTCGGCGTCCAGCAGGCCGCGTTCGCGACGGGCGGCCATCGCCATGCCGACGGCGTTGCCGACACCTTGCCCCAGCGGGCCGGTCGTGGTCTCCACGCCTGGTGTGTGGTTGACCTCGGGGTGCCCCGGCGTCAGGGAGCCCCAGGTGCGCAGCGCCTCCAGATCCGTCAGTTCCAGTCCGTAGCCGGACAGGAACAGTTGGATGTAGAGGGTCAGGCTGGAATGGCCCATCGACAGCACGAAGCGGTCGCGGCCGACCCAGTTCGGATCGCTCGGGTCGTGACGCAGCCACTTCTGGAACAGCAGATAGGCCGTGGGAGCCATGCTCATCGCGGTACCGGGGTGGCCGTTGCCGACCTTCTGCACGGCGTCCATCGCCAACACTCGCACGGTGTTGATCGCGCGACGATCGAGATCGCCCATGCCCTCGGGGAGGGTCGGTCGTCGCTGGAAGGGACTGCCGGTGGGCGCGTCGCTCGCGGCCTCGGCCGGCGCCTCAGGGCGGGTGCTTTTCGTGCCGGAGGCGTGGTCGGTCTGGTTGGCGGTCATCGGCTGCGGTGCTCCCTCGGGGTGGCCGTGGACGCTGTGGCCGCTCGGCGGCGGGGCATCACGCGAGCGGGGTGTCGTCCAGCGCCTTCGCGAGGTCGCCGGGCGTGTCGTAGATGGCGACGGCGCCGGCCTCGCGGAGCTCGTCGTCGCCGAAACCGCCGGAGCGCACGACGATCGCCGGCATCCCTGCCTTTTTCGCCGCCTTGACGTCCCACACCGAGTCGCCGATCATCACGCTCGACGCGTCGGGCAACGCGCCCAGCTTCTTCAGCGCCACGTGCAGCAGGTCCGGCGCCGGCTTGGACGTCTCGACGTCGGCGCTGGTGGTCCAGTCGTCGGCGATGTCCCGGGCGTCCAGCTTGTCCAGGAAGACGTCCACGTGGCGTTGCTGACCGGAGCTGGCCAGCACGAGCCGGTGGCCGCGTTCCTTGATGGCCACGAGCAGGTCGCGAGCGCCGGGCAACGGCACCATCTCCTCCAGCAGCGCATCGACCTCCTTGCCCTGCTGCTCCCGAGCCTGGTCGCCCACTCGACGCTCCAGGTCCTCACCTCCCACAGCCGTGAGCACCTGGTCCCCGCCCATGCCGATCAGCCGGTGCAGCCGCCACACCGGATACGTCTCGCCGACCGAGCGCAGCGCCCGGTACCAGGCCAGCGCGTGCTGGTAGTTGGAGTCGATGAGCGTCCCGTCGATGTCGAGGACGGCGATGGCGGAATCGGACACGCTGCACGGCTACCCACCATCGCTGCGCCCAACCGCGCGGTCTCGCAACATCCGGACGTCAACGGTCCGTTACGTCCCGCGCCGGCGCAGCCCGCGCAGTGGGACCGGTCGCGGGTGCGCGCCATGTCGGCCTCCGTTCCCCGCAGCAGCCACTCCGCGACGACGGTAACCCGTTCGGCGCAACCGCGCTGGATAGTCGCAGGTCACGGATTTCGGAACCGGTGGGCGCGGCGAGGGGGCAGTGGCCCTGGCGGCGGCGTCCACCGCCGCGATGACCGCGTGGATGCGCTCGGCACCGCCGACGGCCGGTCTCGCCGTGAGCATCGGCGCAGTCAGCGTGGCCGGTGTCCCGCTCGTCATGGCCAGCGCGACGCAGCTCATCCGCGGAACCGGCCGGATTCCTCAACCAACTGCTCAGCGCCACCGGAAGCGGTACTGCTGCTCTCCGACATACTCGTGCACGGCGGCGGGCCGCGGTCAGCCGGCCCGAGCGGATCGACCTGCCCGTGGCCATCACACAGCGAGCAGGTCCTTGCCGTGCACGGCGACAACGCCGTGTCGCTCAAGCCAAGCTTGGCCAATGTGGTGCTCGACGCGCTCATTGGTGGTGGTTGGGCTCGCTCCGTCGCCGGGCTTCGTCGGCCGGCGTAGTGCGTGTCGTCCTTGTCCGCCGGACCATCGGGGTCGACGATCGGTCGCATGTCCCGCTTCCGCAACTACTGGATCTACAGCGCCGGCCTCGCCGTCGCGTGGGTCATCGTGTTCGTGCTCGTCCTCACGATCCGCGGCGCCGACGCGGCGCGCGCCGTACTGCCGGTCTTCCTCGGATTCTGCATCGGCTGGGTGTCCACGACGATCGCGCGCTACGTCTATCCGCCGGCCAAGCGCCGGCGGACGCAGTAGCCGGCTGTGTTATGGACGTCCGTCGCGGACCGACCTCTGCGCGACGTCGCTGACGCGGTCCTGGACGGCCGGATCCGGTTCACCTGCTGATCCTGTCCGCTCGGCGCTGGCCCCGTTGCCAAGCTAGTGCATCGGGCGCACCCTCGGAACGCGCCTAGTCCCCGGCGCCCGCCCACCTGGCGTCTCCGCCGAGCCAACGGTGGGCGGGGGTCCCCGACGGACTGTAGTGGTCGGGGTCGAAGCCGAGGATGTCCCCGGTTGCCCGGACCTCGTCCTCGCCCAGCACCGAACCCTGGGCCGCGCCGGTGTTCTGCGAGGTCGGCGAGGGCCAGCCGATGATCGTCCGCAGCACGATCATCGATGGGCGGCCGGTCTCGGCCTTCGCGGCGGCCAGCGCACGGTCGACGGCGGCCAGGTCCTCGCCGTCGTCGACGTGCCGCACAGTCCAGATCGGTGGCGACCACCAGGACGGGCCGTCACCTTCGCCGCGCAGGAACTGCTGCCCGCACTGCGCGAAAGGTAGCCATTCGGCCACGTTCACCGTCGGCGGCATTCAAGTCCGACGGCAGCGGCGGAACACCAGCCGTACGCCTTCGCCGCGCCGCTACGGCCAGAACGGAGGTTTTATCGGCGCCGAACCGAGGTATCCGGGGCCAGCCCTCTCGCAGAGGATGAGGCCGGACCGACGCGTCATTCTGTTGCGGCGCGCCATTCCATCACCTGAAGGGAACACCATGAGCACCGAACGCAGGGTCGACGCCACTGCCGACGACGTCAAGGGCAAGGTGAAGGAAGGCGTCGGCAAGGTCACCCACGACAAGGGCATGGAGACCGAGGGCAAGGGCGACCAGGTCAAGGGCAAGGTCAAGAAGGCTGTCGAAGACGTCAAGGACGCGTTCAAAAAGGACTGACCTGACCGTGCTGTCCATCGTGGACAACGAGCCGGCTCTGTCCTAGGCGGGACCCACTCCGAGACCGGCCAACAGGATTCGGCGAATGGCCCGTGCGACCCCCACGTCAAATGACCATCCTGCTGACAGGTCGGCCGGTCACTCGCTCCCAGACGATTCGAGCCGATCGTCCACCTTCGAAGGAGAACCGTGATCACACTCGGGGTAATCCTGCTGGTCGCCGGCTTCGTGCTCGGCATCCCCACCCTCTGGACCATCGGAATCATTCTGCTGTTGGCCGGCGCCGTCCTCGCGATCCTCGGCGGCACGGGTCGCAGGATCGGCGGCCGTGCGCACTGGTACTGACGGCCGTTCCGACCCTCGACTTGTGTTGTAGTGCAAGAAGTCCCTTGAAGTTTGGAGCCATCGACGGTGTGAGGGGACCGGCGCGTCCGCCGTTCCCCTCACAGCTGTTGGGCCCACTGAGCCACGGACGAAAGATGTGGCCAGGTCTTCGGTCAGCAAACCGTGTAGAACGGGTCAACCAGGCCGATCGGTGGATTCACGACCGCATGCTTGCCGAGGGGTCCTGGCACCTACACCAGTTCAGCGTTGCCGACGACACGGGCGCGCTGCGCCATGCCGTCACGCTGTATCCGTTGCCGTCATGGCACCCAATCCCCGCATCGAACACCACCACATGACCTGCGTGCTCGATTACGTCGTGTCCCTGGGACACCAATGGGAGACCAACCAGCACGAGGAGGGTTGGAGATGACCGACACAACCCGCCACGACACCAATGAGAACGCACGGCAGGCGACCGAGTTCAAGGCGTCTACCGGTCCACCGGAATCTATGACGTGGTGCTGCCCCCGCACTACTACCATGGCGGGGAGGATGTTGATCTCGCCGTGAAGCTGATGGCCCAGCACTACGGGCCGCCACGCCATGAGCTGGCCGTCGTCGAGTTTGGGTGTGCACGGGCCGAGTGACCGCGCGGCTTGCCCCGTACGCGGCGGCTGGTGGCCGTCGACTCCAGCCCGGCCATGCTGGACACCTTCCGGGCGCGGTTTCCGCGCACCGAGACGCGCTGCGCCGACGCGCGCCAGGCGGTAGCGCAGATGCTGGACGATGGGTTGGCCGGTGGATTTGATGTGGTAGGGGCTTTCTGGTCGCTGAGCTACCCGCTGGGTGACTTCTTCGAAGAGATGGCCGCCGAGGGCATCCGCCCCGTGGCCGACTGGGACGGGGCGTCAGCAGGCCGGACAGTTCGTGCATGACCTCGTGTCCCTGGTGACCGAGGGCGGCCACGTGCTGGTGTTGTTCTTCGACTCCGACACCCCCGAGCAGCGGCTGGTGACACGGGTGTGGGAAAAGATCGCGCCCTTTCCGGAGGGCGGACGCGGATACACCCGCCTGTTGCTGCTGGACGAGCTACGCGCCGCCGAAGATCACGGCGATGGCTGGTTGACCCACACCCGCACCGGCGGTGTGGCCCTCGCCTCGAGCAAGGACGCGGCCAAGGCGTGGTTCAACCACCTGCACTTCAAGAACATGCCAGCCCTTGTGGGTGATCCCGAGATTCAAGCCGAGGTCGCCGCGTTCGTGGACGACTTCCAGGTCACCTGCGACCCCCGCCACCACCGCCCACCCAGTCCATGACCGGCATCGAGAACGCCTTGGCCGACGTCGGCCAACTCCGCGCGGCCTTCGTGGGTGAGCAGGGGTCCGCCCTGGCCTACGGCTCCCATGCGACCAGCACGACCGCCGCAGGGTCGGATCTCGACCTGCTTGTTCGTCGGGCCACCCCTGCCCCGTGACCACCTCGACCGGCTGGTACGGGCTGTGGACGCCCTGCACGACGAGCACGGCCTGAGCCTGGATACGGAGGTCGCCCATGAGGTGAAACTGCACGCCTGCCCGGCCGAGGTGGACACCGCCCTCGCCCTCGGTGGGTTCGCCGTCGACACGGCCGGCGACGTAAGGGTGCCGCCGGTCGTCGCGGCCCCGTGGTTTCTCAACTCGGTGCCATTCAAACTTCGGTTGATCCTCAACGCGCTGACCACGCCGCACGTGGTCCTCGGCGGTCACATCGAACTGTACCGGCGGCACTACGCCCGTGCCGACCGCGTCGTGGCACTGGTCGCCTTGTCCCTACTGGGCTCCTCGACCGCGTTCACCGTCGCCGAGGCCGCTGCGGCGCTGGTCACCGCCGCGGACGGCGTCACCGGAGAGGACTTCCTCGGGTATGCCCGGGGTCCGGCCCCGTACTCCGCCGTGCACCGCGGCCTGGCCAATTTGATCACCGAGCAGATCGTGTCCACCACCGACGGCCTGCGCTTCCACCAGCACCTTGGCCGGCGCCGGGCGCTGCTGGCCAGCCTGCGCCGTGCCGATGCGTAATGATCCAGCACACCTAGGACGATGGGCGGCAGAGCGAGGAGGATGCCAGCTTGAACGAGCACGAGGTGCGCTCACTGATCAGCCAGGTCGAGACCGCCGTGTCCGGCGCGATCGACCAAGCATTGCCGGCGTTGACCGGGGCCGATTCGGTGGTACGGCGATCCGAGCACGCGGACTTCCAGTCCAATGCCGCCCTCGCACTCGCCAAGCGAGCCCGCATCAAGCCCGCCGACCTGGCGACGACCGTGATCGAGGTGCTCCGCGCCGACGGCAACAACGCGCCGGTGGCCGAGGTGAGCGTGTCCGGGCCGGGGTTTCTCAACCTGACCGTCGCCGACGCGGCGATCTGGGGACAGGTGGCTGCGCGGTTGGCCAGCCCCCGTCTCGGGATCGGCACCTCCGAGCAGGGGCGGCGCACGGTGATCGACTACTCGGCGCCCAACATCGCCAAGGAGATGCACGTCGGCCACCTGCGCACCACCATAATCGGTGACGCACTGGCCCGCCTGCTGGGCTTCCTCGGCGCCGAGGTCATCCGACAGAACCACGTCGGCGACTGGGGCACCCAGTTCGGAATGCTCATTCAGTATCTTGACGAGCACGCCGACGCCGCCTGGCACCATGACCAACTCGCCCCCGGCACGTCCACCGTCCCGGCATTGGACGGCCTGTACAGGGCAGCCCGCAAGGAGTTCGACGCCGACCCGACCTTCACTGACCGGGCGCGGGCGCGGGTGGTGGCCTTGCAGGCCGGTGACGAGGTCACCGTCGCCCGCTGGCGGGACATCGTCACCGAATCCGAGTTTGCCTTTCGGGAGGTCTACGACCGGCTTGGGGTGCTGCTGGAACCGGAAGACTCGGCCGGGGAGTCGTTCTACAACGATCGGCTGTCCGACGTGGTCGCCGAGTTGACCGCAGCGGGAATCGCCGTGGAAAGCGACGGCGCGCTGGTGGTGTACTCGCAGGAGGTCACTGGCCCGGACGGCAACCCAGTCACGCTCATGGTTCGCAAGAAAGATGGCGGCTACGGCTACGACACCACCGACCTGGCTACCATCCGCTACCGCATCCGAGACCTGAAGGCCGACCGGCTGCTGTACGTGGTGGACTCCCGGCAGGCCCTACACTTCCGGCTGATCTTCGAAGCCGCTCGCCGCGCGGGTTGGCTCACCGACGATATTGACATCACTCATGTCGCTTTCGGCACTGTGCTCGGTCCGGACGGGCGGCCATTCAAGACCCGGTCCGGCGACACGGTCAAGTTGGTGGACCTGCTCGACGCGGCGGTGGACAAGGCACGGGCGACCGTCGCGGAGAAGGACCACGACCTGACCAACGATGAGTTGAGCCAGATCGCCGAGCAGGCCGGCATCGGCGCGGTCAAGTACGCTGACCTGTCCACGAGCCGCACCAAGGACTACGTCTTCGACGTTGACCGCATGGTGTCCTTTGCCGGCAACACCGGCGTTTACCTCCAATACGCGCACACCCGAATCTGCTCGATTCTCCGCAAGGCAGACGACACCAGCGCTGAGGTCGATCCGACGTTGCCGCTGCACCCGGCGGAACGAGCACTCGCGCTGGAGTTGGACACGTTCGGCGAGGTCTTGGCCGAGGTTGGCCGGCTGCTGGAACCACACCGGCTCTGCGGCCATCTCTACGAGTTGGCCAAGGCGTTCACCGACTTCTACGAAGCCTGCCCAGTGCTGTCGGCCGATGCCCCGGCCCGCGCCAATCGTCTCGCCCTGTGCCACCTCGCAGCCCGAACGCTGCGGCAAGGGCTCAACCTGCTCGGCATCGCCGCACCGGAACGAATGTAGGCTCGTCTGCGTCCGCCTGGCTCGTGTGGGTCGAGCGCGACCAGCTCGGCCAGCGGCAGGCGTTGCGAGTCATGCCAGGTCAGCAGGTCACGCAGTTCCTTGTCTGGCTTGGACAGCAGGTGCAGGCGGATGCGCTGCCAGACACGATCCACGGTCATCCGGTGCGGTCGGGCAACAGCGGGTGCCGTTTGTGTTGCGAGCACGTCTACCCACTGCATGGTCTTCGTCGCCAGGTCCTCGAGGTCGAGCGCGGCCTTGCGTCCAGCTACCGCCGTTGTGATCGCTGGCACCACTGGCACCACAACGGTGCTTGGAACTCGATCACTGATCGTTCACGCCTGCGCGGCCGTCTCCCCCCTCGAAGCCAGCACGGTGCCGCTTGGCACATGGGGCCGACCACCAAGGCTGAATCCGAGCAACACCACGCCCGCCAGCACCGCAGTCCACGGCGCGGCCGCAGCATCCGCAAGAACGGCCACCCCACCGCCGAGCACGGCCAGCACGATCATCGTCCGCCCCAGCCACCGAAACAGCGGGGCCCGGAACGCCGAGGCGAACGGCAGAAAGTGCACGCCCACCACGAAGACCACCCATACCGCCCCCAGATCGGCCCGACCGAAGCCCCTGGAGACCACCTGGACGCCGACCGGAATCGCGATCACCTCGGCCAGCACACAGGTCCAGTACACGCGCATCGCCCGCCGCTCCGGCCGCCCGGATGCGGAAGCGCGCGCGGACCGACGGAGCACAGCCAGCCACAGCACGACCAGGAACGCCACAACCCCCACCGCACGCACCACGAGGGCGGTGGGCTGGCCCAACTGCCCCGCGTTGGCCACGATGAAAACCAGACCCGCGATGGATCCAATCAACGACCCGATGCTTCTGCCTGCCACCGGCGTATTAGACACAGCCGACACGCGTGGCGTCCAGGCCGGGGAGACGCTGCTGCCGAGTTCCACGGCAGCTGGCGACAGATTCGGCCTCCACTTCGACGCTTGAGCCGCTGTATGCCGTCTCAGTGGTCCCGATGGGTTGTGAGCCAGGCCAACGCGGCCAGTTCGGCGACAGCGCGTGGCGACGTTTCGACCGTGTGCAGGTCGGACAACGCCTCCACAAGCAAGCCGTCGGCGCGCTCCTGGCTCCAGGACCGGCCCCCGGCACCGTCGATCAGTTCGGCGGCATGGACGAGTTCGTCATCGGACAACGGCTGTTCGCGGTGATACAGCTCAGACAGTTCAGCACCAGCCTCGGTCCCGGACGTCAGCGCCGCGACCACAGGCAGCGACTTCTTACGGCTCGCCAGGTCGGAATACACCGGTTTTCCGGTTACGACGGAATCTCCCCAGATACCGAGCAGGTCGTCGACAAGCTGGAAGGCAAGACCGAGTTTCTCACCGAACCTGCCCAACCGTTCGATCTCGCTCGCGCTCCCGCCACCGAACAGTCCGCCAACGGCACAGGCGCACGCAAGCAGCGAACCAGTCTTTTCCCCTGCCATGGCAAGACATTCCGACAGCTTCACGTCGGCCCGCTGCTCGAAGGACACGTCCTCGGCCTGTCCGCTGACCAACTTCTGTACGGCATTGCTGAGCATGCGCATTCCGTCCTGCGCTGCTGGATGTGTGCTGCTGGCCACGACGTCGAACGCCAATGTCAGCATGGCATCGCCGGCGAGCACCGCCGGGCCCGTACCGAACACGCTCCACGCGGTCGGGCGGTGTCGTCGACTGAGATCGCCGTCCATCACATCGTCATGCAACAAAGAGAAGTTGTGCACAAACTCCACCGCCACCGCCGCCGGTACAGCGGAGTCTGGGCTGCCGCCAACCGCCTCGGCGGCCAGCAGCGTCAACGTCGGCCGAATTACCTTCCCACCGGCGTCTCCAGCTGGCACCTCGTCGGCATCCCACCATCCGAAGTGGTATCCGGCGACGCGTCTCATCGAGGGGGACAAGGTGTCCACCGCCGCGCGCATCGCCGGTTCGATCACCGAGCGGCTCCATGCCAGTACCTCACGCACCGGCCTGGTGTTCGTCATGACATCAATGGTGACCATCTCCCGCGGAGATTCCAATTTCCACATCCTCCAACACACCCAGTGCATCTGGTACGAGCACGGCGGCCGAGTAGTAGGTACTCACCAGGTAGGAGATGATCGCCTTCTCGCTAATCCCCATGAACCGCACGGAAAGCCCTGGCTCGTACTCGTCCTGCAGACCGACGTGGTGGAGCCCGACGACCCCCTGGCTCTTCTCACCCGTACGCATCGCGAGAATGGAGGAAGTGCCCGCGTCGGTCACAGGAATCTTGTCACAGGGCAGTAGCGGAACACCTCGCCATGACAGGAAGGGCCTCCCGGCGAACTCGACACTGGGTGGATAGACGCCTCGGTGGTTGCATTGGCGACCGAAGGCGGCAATGGCTCTGGGATGGGCAAGAATGAACTGCGTCTTACGGCGGCGGCACAGCAGTTCGTCCATGTCGTCGGGGGTCGGTGGGCCGGAGCGGGTGTGAATTCGCTGACTGAAGTCGGCGTTGTGCAACAGACCGAACTCACGGTTGTTGATCAGCTCGTGCTCCTGGCACTCGCGCAGCGCTTCGATGGTCAGCCGGAGCTGCTGCTCGATCTGGTTCATCGGCTCGTTGTACAGATCGGCAACCCTGCTGTGTACACGCAACACCGTCTGCGCGACACTCAACTCGTACTCACGCGGCGACTCGTCGTAGTCGACGAACGTGCCTGGCAAGTCCGGCTCACCAGTATGACCCGACGCCACCGCGATCGACGCCTCACCGCTCGCATTGTGTCCCAAGGCGACGCTGGCCTGGTACATGACGATTTGGGCGCGCAATTCTTCGGACTGGTCGCATACGTTTTGGAAATCACTTCTCGACATGGCGAGAACCGTGCAGGCGGTGACGGTCTTGACCGTATAATCCCATATGGAATCGGCCTCCACCAATGCGTGGTCCCCGAAGTAGTCGCCGTCGGCCAGCACCTCCAACAGTGTCTCGTCACCGTATTTCCCGGCGCCGACCTTGTTCACCCTGCCGTGCGCGATCAGATAGACCCGATCCGCCGGACGACCCCGCTCCGCGATCACCTCACCCGGCGCGAACTCCTGCTGCGTAAACCGAACAGCCAACGCGCTGAGCACATCCGCATCATCAAAACCACGCAACACGGGCAATTCACCGAGCTCCGCGGGAATGACCCGAACATCGGCACCGGTACTGACGAACTCCACTCGCCCGTCGCCCACCGTGTAACTCAACCTGCGGTTCACCCGATAAGCACCACCACTGACCTGAACCCACGGCAACACACGCAACAACCACCGCGACGTGATGCCCTGCATCTGCGGCACGGACTTGGTCGTCGTCGACAAGTTCCGCGCAGCGGAAGTCCCCAGGCTCAGC
>JAFAZC010000152.1 GCA_019239965.1 Kutzneria sp.
GGGCTGAGGATCACCGCGCCGCGACTCGGCGGTGGGACACGACCGCGTCCCACCGCCCGCGGACTACGATCAGGACAGCCCGACGCCGCGACTTCTCGCGACCTCGGCGACGGCCTGGCGAACCTTGAGGATCTGGGCACCGGTCAGGTCCGGCACCCGTGTCATGAGCGTCTCGGACAGCGCGATGGCGAAGTCCGAGGCCGACGTCGCCACCGGCTGCCCGATCACTCGTACGTCGACGGCCTTGAGCCCGCGGTCGCCCTCCTCCACCTCGAACTCGACCGCGGTGCCCGCCTTGAACATCGACTTCTCGTCCTCGAGGTCATTGGCGTGGACGAACACGTCCTCACTACCCGAATCGGGGGCGATAAACCCATAACCCCGCACCTCATCGAACCTCAGAACCCGTCCGGTAACCACCCGCACCACTCTCGTTTCACCTGGTCATCCACTTGTGCGCGGCGGATTCTACCGGTGCTTGCTGGACGTGGGGACACGGCCCGGTTCGGCGGGACCGGACTGCCGTGTCGCGGCTAGGCTGTGCCGGTCCCAAGCAGTCGTCTCCGCGCCACCAGAAGGACGGTCCATGGGCATTCTCGATGTCGGACTCCGCACACTCGCCGGCACGCCGACCACGCTCGCCGATCTGAAGGCCAAGGCCCTGCTGATCGTGAACGTCGCGTCGAGATGCGGACTCACCCCGCAGTACGCCGGACTCGAGCGAGTGCAGGAGCGGTACTCCGACCGTGGCCTCGCCGTGGTCGGCTTCCCGTGCAACCAGTTCATGGGGCAGGAGCCGGGCACCAACGAGGAGATCCGGACGTTCTGCTCGACCACCTACGGGATCAGTTTCCCCATGATGGACAAGCTCGAGGTCAACGGCGAGAACCGGCACCCCCTGTACGCGGAGCTGGTCGCCGCCGCCGACGCCGAGGGCACGGCCGGCGACGTGCAATGGAACTTCGAGAAGTTCCTGGTCACCGCCGGTGGAGCGGTGGCGGCCCGGTTCCGGCCGAAGGTGGAGCCGGAGGATCCGGCCCTGCTCGCCGCGATCGAGAAGGAGTTGGCGGGTTAGGTACCCGGCTGCGCAACGGGGTCCGATTGGGGCGGCCCGAGCTTTTGCTCCCTGTCCACGAAAATCGACGTGCCCTCCCAGCGAATCGAGAACAGTACCGGCTGTCTGAGCCTGGCGCCGCTGTCGTTGGTGAAGTGTTCGTCAGCTTCGACGACATAGGGCTGGGTCTGATGCACGTTGCTGATCACCAGCGACAGCTTGCCACTCCACTGGGTCTTCCAGGCACTGAAGCCGCCCTGAAACGTGGCCTGGTAACCCGGGCTGAGCTTCGCCCACGCGGCCTGCGGAGACGAGGCAAGCAGGTCGTAGTAGTCGACGATCAGCTTGACCTCCTGCTCTCCGGACGGCTGGCTGGTGATCCGTTCCTGTTGCGAGGACTGCTGATCGGTCGCGGTCGACGAGGTGGTGGAGCCGCCCTGCCCGGATTGAGCACTGTCGTGGTTGGAGTTCAGTGTCGCGGCCAGAATGCCGACGACGATGGCCACCACCACCGCGGCCGCGATGCCCAGTGCCGCTGGCCGGTTCAGCCGCGGCGACGCCGATCCAACCTGCCTGCCCGCGGTGCCTCGCGGCAGTGCGGTTGTCCGGTCAGGCCCGCCGTGCGCCTGAACCGGACGGATGTCCATCCTGGTTCCGGTCGCCGTGACCCGTTCGCCCGCGGTCGGCGCGGCGGCCGCGATCAACGCCGGCGCACGCCGACCGGCGGCGATCTCACCGAGAGCATCGCGCACCTGGGTCATGCTGGCCCGTTCGGTCGGCTCGTCGGAAAGCAACGCCATCAACGGCGCTGCCAGCGGGCCGGCCTGCTCGGGCGGGGTGACTCGGCCCGAGGCGACCTTGTGCAGCAGCGCCAACGGATTGTCGCTCACCCCGAAGGGCGGAACACCCTCAACCGCCGCGTACAGGGTGGCCCCCAAGGAGAACACGTCCGAGGACGTGCTCGGGTCCTGCCCCTTGGCGATTTCCGGGGCCAGGTATGCGGGCGTGCCGGCGAGCACACCGGTGGCGGTGACCGTGGCGTCGCCGACGGCCCGCGAGATGCCGAAATCCGTGATCTTGACGGTACCGTCCTCGCCGAGCAGGACGTTTCCGGGTTTGACGTCTCGGTGCACGATGCCGGCGGCGTGCGCGGCGGCCAACGCGGACGCGACGTGCATGCCGATCCTCGCCACTTCCTTGGGATGCAGCGATCCCCGATCCTCGAGCACCGCCGACAGGCTCCTGGACGGCACGTACTCCATCACCAGCCACGGCATGCCGTCGCCCTCGTCGACGACGTCGTACACCGCGACGGCATTGGGGTGCTGCAGACGGGCCGCTATCCGCCCTTCCCGCATCGCCCGGCGCTTGGCCTCCTCGGCCTCCTGTTCGCCCTGTCCCGGTTGGACAAGCAGCTGTTTGACCGCGACGGTCCGGTACAGCAGCTCGTCGTAGGCCTCCCACACGACGCCCATCGCCCCGCTGCCGATCCGCCGACCCAAGCGGTACCGGTTCGCCACCACCCGGCCATCGTCGGTCACGATGCCGTCTCCGCTGAGATGAATACGTCGACGGTCACGCCTTCTCCTCGGTCATGGTTGCGTGCGCCGTCACGCGGCACCGCCACATCGGCTGCGCGGGCTCGGCGAACCAGCGGGGCAACCGACTAGAGGATACCCGCGCACCGTCCTGTTCGGCACGGCGCGAACCACGCGGTCCCGGTCACAGAACGGCGGGGACCGACTCGAGGGAGGAACCGGACCGATCAGCTCCAGCGGTCCACATGCAACACCTCGTCGACCGACTGGCGCGGAGCCGGTTTGAAGCCCTGTCCGGTGTAGTACGCGGTGGGAATCAGCGCACCCTGGTGGACGTCATCGGGAAGCCCCAGGATCTCGGCGACCTCCCGCTCGTAGGTCAGGTGCAGTGTCGTCCACGCGGTGCCGAGCCCCCTTGTCCTCGCGGCGAGCATGTAGCTCCACGCGGCCGGCAGCAGCGAGCCCCAGATTCCGGCTTGGTTTCCCGCGGGAAGGGCTCCTCCCGACAGCCGCAGGCAGGGGATGACCAACACCGGTACCCGCCCCATGGTGGTGGCCAGGTGTTCGACGCTGGCATGCACCCGCTTCTGCACCCGCGAGCGGTCGGGATCGTCGGCGAATAGCGTGCCCGCCGCCCCCGGGGACCGCAGGTACTCCTCACACGCCCGGTGGTAGACCGCGCCGACGGCGGCCCGCTGGCCGGGGTCGGTGACCACGACGAAATGCCAGCGCTGGGCGTTGGATCCGCTGGGGGCCTGCAGGGCGATCTCGAGGCACTCGCGCACGAGAGCCAGCCCGACCGGGCGGTCCAGGTCCAGGCGGCGGCGCACCGAGCGGGTGGTGGTCAGAACGGTTTCGGCCGACATCGGCGACTCGGTCATGTCGCCAAGCAATACCAGCCGCCTGGCGCCACGGTCCAGGAAGTCCAGCTACGCAGCCCATGAAGCCCGGCTTCATCGGGCACCGCCCTTGCCGCACCGGGTTACGGTGATCACGTGCAGGCTGTTCTCTACGACGCGTTCGGCGCCCCGCCACGGCTCGACCGGGTGGCCGACCCCACCCCGGCGCGCGACGGCGCGGTGATCGAAGTGGCGGCGACCGGGCTGTGCCGCAGCGATTGGCACGGCTGGCAGGGGCACGATGCCGACATCGCCACGTTGCCGCATGTGCCAGGACACGAGCTGGCCGGGGTCGTTCGGGCGGTTGGCGCCGATGTGCGGCTGTGGCAGGCCGGCGACCGGGTGACGGTGCCGTTCGTCTGCGCGTGCGGCCGATGTGCCGCCTGCGCGGCCGGGCACCACCAGGTGTGCGAACGCCAGACCCAGCCCGGTTTCACACACTGGGGTTCGTTCGCCGAGCTCGTGGCGATCGACCACGCCGACGTGAACCTGGTGCGGTTGCCGCAGAGCATGGCCTACCCCACCGCCGCGGCACTCGGCTGCCGGTTCGCCACCGCGTTCCGCGCCGTTGTCGCCACCGGCCGGGTCACGGCCGGCGAATGGGTCGCGGTACACGGCTGCGGCGGCGTCGGCCTGTCCGCCGTCATGATCGCGGCCGCGTGCGGCGCCAGGGTCGTCGCCGTCGACGTCGCCGCCGACGCGTTGGAACTGGCCGCCCGGTTCGGCGCCGCCGAGCGGGTAAACGCCGGCGCCCACGACGATGTGGCCGCCGCCGTGCGGGACGTCACCGGTGGTGGTGCCTGCGTGTCCCTCGACGCCACGGGCGACCCAGCCAGCTGTGCCGCCGCCATCCGCGGACTGCGCCGCAGGGGCCGGCACGTCCAGGTCGGCCTGCTGCCGGCAGCCGCCGGCCCGGCCGCGCTGCCGATGGACCGGGTGATCGGATACGAGCTGCGGGTGCTGGGCAGCCATGGCATGGCCGCGCACGCGTACCGGCCGATGATGGACATGGTCGCCGCCGGCACCTTGCGACCAGACCTCCTGGTGTCCAGGACGATCCGGCTCGGCGAGGCGGGCGCGGCGCTGGCCGGGATGACCGACGCCGGGCCGGCCGGCATCACGATGATCGTGCCGACGGGCTCGTGATCCCGGTCAGAGGGCGAACTCGCTCGCCCCACCCAGTTTGTGCAGCTGGTTCAGCTGTTCGGCGATCTTGGCGAACTCGCCGGCCCGCCGTGCGCTGTAGGCGTCCTCGCCGCCTGGTTTCGCGCCGAGCGGCAGGATCGCGTCGGTGACGCCGTGTTCCAGCCGGAACGTGAGCACCCGCCGGGCCGTGGACAACCAGGGTTCCGGATCGGGCCGAGGCATTGACCCCACCGCCGCCGACAGCCACACCGGCAGTGGCTGGCCCCCGGTCACCGCGTCGGTCAGTCGCTGGGCGGCGACGGCCCCGATCCGGGCGCGGGCTTCGGCGATCTCCGTCTTGCCTGGACCGTCGCTGCGTTCGGCCCGCTCCAGTTTGAGCAGGTCGGCCTCGAGGAGCCGCTGAGCCGCCTCCACCGTCGTCCACTTGGGTTGCACGTGTTTCGGGGTGAGGTTGACGTAGGACTCGCCGGGCCCCCGGCCCCGCCCCTTGGCCAGCTGGGTCTGCAGCTGCTCGACCCGCTTGCGCACCGCGGCAGCCTGCTCCCCGGTGAGCTGGTGCCGCTCGGCCTCGTGCGCGGCGGCGAGCACCGCCACCGCGTCGGCCAGTTCCTCGTCCACCTCATCCAGTTCCGGCCGGCGTTGGACGTCCCGACGCACCAGGGCGGCGAGCTCGGCGACCTGCTCCCGCAGCTCGGCCACATCCTCCCGCAGCTCGACCATGCCGGCCCCGGACGCTCCTGCCTCCTCGGACACTTCCAACCTCCTCGCGCGCGACAATTCCGATCTTGCCGGAACCGGGGTGTCCGTGGTGCACCACGTGACCGCCCGTTCGGGGGTACTTGGCGTCCGAGGATGGTCACCGACGATGATGGGGCCACCATGGGCACCGACGGCACCGGCCTCCGCCGAGGGTGGACCACGGGCGCCTGCGCGACGGCCGCCACCAAGGCGGCCTTCACCGCGCTGGTGACCGGCGTCTTTCCCGACCCGGTGCGGATCGTGCTGCCCAGAGGCCAGCGCCCCGCCTTCGCACTCGCCGTCGAACTACTGACCCGCTCCTCGGCCATGGCCGGGATCGTCAAAGACGCCGGCGATGACCCCGACGTGACACATGGCGCCCTGATCCGCTCGACGGTCACCCCGGGCGAGCCAGGCAGCGGCGTGGTGTTCCGGGCCGGTCCCGGGGTGGGCACGGTCACCAGGCCGGGGCTGCCGCTGCGGGTCGGCGACCCGGCGATCAACCCGGTGCCGCGCCGGCTGATGCGGGAGGCGGTCGCCGAGGTGGCCGCGGCCAGCGGAGCCTCCACCGACGTGGTGGTGGAGGTGTCGGTCGACAATGGCGAGGAGATCGCCAAGCACACGTGGAACGCCCGGCTCGGCATCCTTGGCGGACTGTCGATCCTCGGCACCACCGGGATCGTCGTGCCGTACTCCTGTTCGGCGTGGATCGACAGCATCCGGCGCGGTATCGACGTGGCCCGCGCCGCCGGCTACCGCCACGTCGCCGGCTGCACCGGCAGCACCTCGGAGCGGACAGTCGTCGAGTTGTACCGACTCGCGCCGCAGGCCGTGTTGGACATGGGCGACTTCGCCGGGGCGATGCTCAAGCACCTGCGACGCCATCCGGTGCCGCGGCTGACCGTCGCCGGCGGTGTTGGCAAGCTCGCCAAGCTCGCCGACGGGCACCTCGACCTGCACTCCGGCCGGTCACAGGTCAACAACCGGATGCTCGCGAACCTGGTGGGCGAAGCCGGCGGCACACCGGAGCTCGCCGCACAGGTGCTCACGGCGACCACCGCGCTTGGTGCGCTGCGGCTGTGCCAGCGGGCCGGGCTGCCACTCGGCGACCTGATCGCCGCACGTGCCCGCGACACCACCCTGTCGGTGCTGCGCCGATCAGACGTCGAGGTGGACGTGGTCGTCGTCGACCGGGAGGGGAACATCGTCGGGCGGGCACCGTGATCGCCCGACGACTGTCGTCACCGTAGCTGGGTGGTCAGTATCGGCACCGCGGTGGCCAGCGATGGCCCGTACCAGGTCAGCATCCGTCCACTGACCAGTCGGACGGCCTGCCCCGGGAAGGCTTCTGGACCATCGTCCGCCGTGAACACGTATGGTTCATCCGGCAGGATCACCAGATCGGGCCGCGCCGCCCGGAGGTCGGCGAGCGCAACCGTCGGATACCGGTCAGGGTGGGCGCGGTAGATGTTGCCCACACCGGCACGGGCGAGCAGATCGGTGGCGAACGTACGGCCGCCGACGACCATCCACGGGTCCCGCCACACGCACACCACGGCGCACCGGGACGGCTCGGGCACCGGGCCGGACAACTGTCGTCGTGCGCTGACCAGCCAGTCCGGCACCGCCGCCCGCAGCGCGGCGGTGAACAATCGGTCCAGCGAACGCAGTGCTCCTTCGACATCCTCGACAACCGTGACCCACACCGCGATGCCGGCCTCGGTGAGCCGCCGGACGTCCAGCTCACGGTTCTCCTCCTTGTTCGCGACGACCAGGTCCGGCGCGAGTTCGACAATCCTGCGCACGTCGGGATTCTTGGTGCCCCGCACCCGGACCACGTCCAGGTCGCCGGGATGGGTGCACCACTGCGTGGCGCCGACCAGCAGTCCTCGCTCGCTCGCCGCGATGGCCTCGGTCAGCGACGGCACGAGGGACACCACCCTGCGGACCCGGTCGGGCAGGACCAGTGTGCGGTGCATATCGTCAAGTTCTTTGCGGGGCACGGACATCAGGCTATCTTCGACGGCTGTGCGGTCCACGGTGCTCGTGCTCGGCGGGACGAACGACGGCAGACGGCTCGCCGCGGCGCTGGCCGTCGAACCGGAGTTGCGGGTGGTGTCCGCGCTGGCTGGCCAGGTCAGCCTGCCGCGCCTTCCGGTTGGACAGGTCCGGATCGGCGGCTTCGGCGGTGCGCCGGGTCTCGCCGCTTGGCTGCGGACCGAGCAGGCCGACGTCCTGGTCGACGCGACCCATCCGTTCGCCAGCCGGATCACCCAACTCGCGGTGTCCGCGGCCACCGAGGTCGGCGTTCCCTTGCTGGTGCTGAATCGGCCGGGCTGGCGGACGGTGCCCGGCGACGACTGGCGATGGGTGGACTCGGTGCCCGCGGCAGCGCAGATGGTCCCCTCCGTTGGCCGGCGTGCCCTGCTCACCACCGGACGCAGGGACCTGGCCCACTTCGCCGCGCTGAGCCAGGTGTGGTTCCTTTCCCGCTCCATCGAGCCGCCCGCGCCGCCGATGCCCGCGCGGTGCGAGGTGCTGCTGGACCGTGGACCGTTCACGCTGGACGCCGAACTCGCGCTCTTCCGCAGGCACGACATCGACGTGCTGGTCACCAAGGACAGCGGTGGGCCGGGCGCCAAGCTCTCCGCGGCGCGGATACTCGGTGTCCCGGTGATCATGGTGCGCAGACCGCCGCTGCCGCCGGTTGACGTGGCCGGCGCTGTCGACGACGCCGTCTACTGGATCAACGCCAAGCTCCGTCCCTGATCAGACCCCCGAATTATCCACAAAGGATTATCTTGCGGGTCAACGCTTCCGTGAAGATCCACAGCAATCACCTATGGCGTTCTCAGTGCCCTCACAGGCGCGACCGCGATCCTGGACTTCGGCGGTGGGAATCCGCCGACGGGCTGAGGAGGGACCGCGTGCACCATGAACTCGAGCAGGTCGACGTCGGCTGGGACACCGCGAGCTGGCGTGGCCGGCGCACGGTCAACGCGGACGCGGTGGCCAGCCGGTACGACCCGGTCAATGGAGAATCCGTCTTCGCCGTCGCTGACGGCGTCGGCGACACACCGGAGGCGGCCAACGCGGCTCAACTGGCGGCGAACGCCGCCGTGGAGACGACGGCGCGGGATGGAGTCATCAAGGCCATACTCGCGGCGCGGCAAGCCGTGGCCAGCGGTACCGGCGACTGCGTGCTCGTGGTGGCGATGCCCTTCGCCGACCGAACCGGTGGGGGTTACCGCATCGCCTGGGTCGGTGACTGCCGGGCCTACCTGTGGGACCAACGGACACTGCGCCTGCTGACCACGGACCAGACCGTCGCCGCCTACCTGCGATCACGGGGGCGTCCCACGACGGTTCGCATGGAACACATCGTCACCAACACCGTTGCCACCACGACCGTCGATCGGATCGGCTGGACTCAGGTCCGCACCGCGGACGCCGGACTGCTGTTGGCCACCGACGGGGTCCACAAGATCGTGCCGACGTTCATGGCACATCGGGAACTGCTCCGTGCCGAACAGCCGGCTCATGCGCTCACCCGGGTCGCCGCCATGCTCGGCGGGCGAGACAACGCCACCGCGCTCGTCGTCGACCGGGCTGGCGGGCACGGCGTCATGACGCAACCGACGGTGCATGCCGTAGCGGCGGCGTCATGACCCTGATGGAGGAGCCGTCACAGGCAGGCGGAGGTAGCCCGTGCGGTTGCCCGTGGCCGCAACGCCCACAGCGACAGCTGTGGTGGCGGGCAGTACCGGCACCACAACCGAGAACGACCCGTCGGGGCCGGCCACCGCACTCACGGTCACGGCGCCGACCCTGAGGTTCGAGCCCACCGGCCGAACACTCACCAATGCTGCGGGCGCGGTGTGTCCGGTGACGACCGTGGCGGGCCCGGACACCGACGTCGTCGCGAGCACCGAGATGTCGCCCGGTGTCGCACCTGAGGTGTACCGTGCGGTGGTGACCGCGGGCCGGTCGAGCACTTCGCCGGCGCGCAGATCCGCGCGCAGCCGCAGCCGCTGGGCCTGCGCCCAGGTCAGAGGGGACGCCGAGCCGGCAGCGTGGCCGTTGACGAACCCGATCGACGCGGTGCCCGGATCTGTGCCGTAGGGCGACGCCGGGAGATCCGGCGACTCCCAGACTTGCTCAGGAACCAGTCCGATGCCCGACGCCGAGCCCACCATGTTGTCCAGCAACGCCGACGCCCCAGCCAGATCGCCGGTGAGCAGCTTGGACTCGGCCCGCTCCCCGGACAGCACAGGCCACAGATGTCCCGTGCCGGTGTCCGTCGTCGGCCACGGCTGGCCCTGGCCGGTGCAGGAACTCTGGCTGGGCTGGTAGCAGTCCCCGTACCCGTCGGCACTGCCCAGTGCCGCCGACGTGCCGTAGCGGTAGTAGCCGGTGCCCGTCGCGGTCCGCACCGCGATGTGCTCGTCGAGCACCGCCAGCGACGCGAGGTAGTCCGGATCGTCCGGCGCCAGCTCGCCGAGCCTGACCAGTTCCTGGAAGCCGCCGTCGACGACCGCACGCTGATCGACGGTGGGACCGCCGTTGCCGAGGCTGTAGCGGATCGCGGCGTCCGGGTCGCCCTCCTTGCTCAGCCGCACGAAGTACCTTGGCGCGTACGGGCCGGTCGTGGTCACCGTCCAGCGCTTGACGTTTCGCTGGAAGTCGTCGGCGGCCGCCTGGTAGACGCGTGAGTCGGCGGCTTCGCCGTGCCGCGCGGCCATGTCCGCCGCCGCGGTGAGTCCGGCGATCTCCGCGGCGATGGTGGACGGCGAGTATCCGGCCTGTTCCTCCCACCGCTCCACCCCGGTGGCGGGGCCGTGCCCGAGCAGATAGTCGGCGGCGGGCTTGATGTGCTTCCGCCACAACGATTCGTCCCGGTCCAGTCCGGACAGCTCGGCCATCAGGATCGGGTAGGCGGTCTCGTCCAACTGGTCGCCGCCGGTGTCCGGGGCCGTCCTGCCGTTGATGAGCGAGTTGCGCGGGAATCCCCCGGTGGGCAGCTGCTGCCGCGTCAGCAGGAACGTCGCGACGGCCCGCGCGGTCGAGGTGTCGCCGGCGGCGAGGAACCCGGTGTAGGTCTCGTAGGCGTCGCGCGCGAAGACCTCCCGGTAGGAACCGAAGTACACGGGTCTGCCTTCGTTCACCGTCGCGGCGCTCACCGCCTGTCCCCAGGGGCTCGCGAGCGAGGCCACCACGGCACCGGGAAACGACTTGTCCTCGCTGGCCTTCACCACGTTCGCGTCCACAGCGGACGTGCCGGGGCGCAGGCTGGCGTCATAGGCTCGCCAGCCCTGCTCGTAGGCCTCGCGCAGGTCGTCAAATGGTGTTCGCAACGACGCACGCGCGGTGTCGACAGCCTCTTGCTGGGCACGGCCGAATCCGAGGGTGAGCGTGAACTCGCGGTCGGCGGCCGGAGTCACGTCCTCGGTGGCCACGATGTGACCGTTGACGACTGAGGTCGCCCCCTGACCGACGTCACTGCCGGGAGGCCCGGCGTATCCGACCGACGGCGACTTGCCGGTGCTGGCGAGCATGGCCATGAACGTGGGGACCGCGTAGTCGCGGTTGACAGCCTGGCTGGTGGTACCGGTGTCGTAGACCACGGCCGCGTCGCCGTCGACGACACCGCTGTCGGCACCGCCGTTGTCGGTACCGCCGCCGCCGTTTCCGTTCACGTGGGCGTCGAGTCTGGCGTAGACCCGCAGATTCGCGGGGCCGTCGAGGTGGGTTCGCATGATCACCGAGTCCCGCTGTGGATCGGTGAGGTAGGTGGTGACGAGCCGGTAGCCGTGGCTTGGACTGGTCGAGGTGACCGTGCAGGTCATACCGGTGGCATCGGCGGCAACCGAGTAGGTGGTGTCCCTGGTCTGCACGTCGGTGAAGGTCGCCCCGTCGGTGATCAGGTACTGCAGGCTGCCGACGTTGGTGTTGTCGACCGTCGGCTCGTAGACGTCGGACAGCACACCGTTGGCCACGGTGTACCAGACCTTGGACCCGCTGCCGCGTGCGGTGCCGACGCAGTCCTTGCGCGCCGTGTCAAAGTAGGAGGTCATACCGGGCGCGCCAGGACCCGGTGTTCCCGCCGCGGCGGGAACACCGGCAAGGACGATCGCGCCGACCACCAGGAGCACCGAACCACTTCGCCGCATCGCGCCTCCACCGCCGCACTCGACCATGAGCCGTCATCTTAAAGGGGATCGCGGCTGCCGATACATATTTCAACGTTAAATGAAAACGTATAATGTCGGATTCACCACCACTGTCCATTCTCGATTTACCGAAACCCGTTCGAGTACCGGCAAACACCTCACACCGCGCATCAGGCGAGTTATTCTCGCGCCATAACGGTCTTCCGCGTCGACCGGGCGTGAAAGACGTCGGATGACTAGCACGCCGGGAAAGGGCACTTCGGTGAAAGCACGGCCGTTCGCGGCGGTATGCGTGGCCATGGCCCTCGTACTGCTCGCCTGCGTGGCGGCGGTGGGGCCGGGCGGCCTTTCCGGGGCGGCGGCAAGCATGGTCATCAACGGGGTGCAGGTGTTCGGCGCCGCGCTCGCCCTTGCCGGCTTTCTGTGGACCGCACTGCACTCCCCCGGCGGTGACCGCCGTTGGCGGTGGTGGATGGTGTGCAGCTCGGCCAGTCTCACGATTGGAATGCTGGCCTGGACCTGGGGGCAACTGGTCGTCGGGACACCGTTGCCCACAGCCTCTCTCGCGCCACTGGGTTTCATCATGACCGCGGTGTTCCTGCTCCCGGCGGTGCTGGCGATGGCCGCAGGCGGACACCACGCCGACAGTGCACCCACCGCACGGCCACGGAACAGGGCTCTGCTGGCATTGGACGGCGTGATCCTGGCCGGCGCCCTCACGATCCTGGTCTCGGGGACCCTCTCCGAACGGGGTATCCGCTCGATCGCATGGTCGGTTACCGCCGTGGTCACGGTCGTCGCCCATCCCGCCGCCTACCTGGTCGTCATCGTCGTGATGATCGTGCTCGTCGCGAACTATCCGGCGGCTCGCAGGAGCGCCATGTGGGTGTTGTTGGCGGCGGCTCTCACCCAGTCGGCCTCTGGCTGGACCGTCGCCTACCTGCTGGCTCATGGCGCACCCGCCATTCCGGCATGGACCGACACCGGGTTCATGGCCGCGCAGCTGCTGTTCGCGCTCGCACCCTGGGCGCCGCGGCCAACCGCGAGTGCCGCGGCCGTCGGTTCCCGACCGACAACCGCGGCATACCTGCACCTGTTCGTTCCGTTCATTCCCCTCGCGGTAACCTGGGGGTTCGTCGCCGTGGCCACGGCGAACGGAGTCACGCCGAGCGCGGTGAACATCTATCTCGGTCTCGGCGTGGTGTCTCTGGTCTCGCTGCGCCAACTGCTGACGTCCGTGGACAACCTGCAGCTGGTGCAGAGCCTGAACACCAGCCGCAGCGAACTGGCGCACCAGGCCAGCCACGACTCCGTGACCGGGCTGGCCAACAGCGCCGCGTTCCACGACCGGCTCGCCGCGACGGCGAAGCCCCTCGTGCTGCTGTTCATCGACGTGGACGACTTCAAGTCGGTCAACGACCGGTTCGGACACGCCATCGGCGACGCCGTCCTGCGCGCCATCGGGCAACGGCTGACCGACTGCGTCCGCGAGTGCGACATGGTGGCTCGCCTCGGTGGTGACGAGTTCGGTGTTCTGGTCAACTCGCCCACCGTCGAACCGGACGAACTCGGTCGCCGCGTGCTCAGCCACCTCAACCGGCCGTACGCCATCGCCGGCATGGAGCATATGGTCCGAGTCAGCATCGGCATGGCGGTCAGCACACAACCGGAACCGGCCGTGTCCGGCGACACGCTTCTCAGCCAAGCCGACGTGGCCATGTACGCGGCGAAACGGGCCGGCAAGGGCACGCTCGTGGTCGCATGACACGCGGGAACCCGGGGGCGTTCGGCCGGAGTCCACACGCAGAGCAGTACGGTGCCCTGGTGACCACGACACCAGGAACACCCGCTGGTGTGCGATGGGGCACCCCGCAGGCGCGGGGCGTACTCGCCGCCACGATCGTCGGCTCCGGCATGGCGATGCTCGACGGCACGATCGTCAACGTGGCCTTGCCCCGAATCGGCGCCGAGCTGTCGGCGACGATGACGGGACTGCAGTGGGTCCTTGACGGCTACCTGCTCTCGTTGGCCGCGTTGATCCTCGTGTCCGGCTCGCTCGGCGACCGCTACGGGCGACGGCGGGTGTTCCAGATCGGGGTGGCGTGGTTCGGGATGGCCTCGGTGCTGTGCGGGCTCGCTCCGTCGGTCCAGGTGCTGGTGGCAGCTCGCGTGCTGCAGGGAATCGGCGGTGCGCTGCTCACCCCGGGCTCACTGGCGATCTTGCAGTCGGCCTTCGCCCACGACGACCGGGCGCGCGCGATCGGCGCCTGGTCGGGACTGTCCGGGGTGGCCACCGCCGTCGGCCCGCTGGTCGGCGGCCTGCTCGTGCAGGCATGGTCGTGGCGCTTGGCGTTCCTGGTCAACGTTCCGGTCGCCCTGCTGTGCCTGTGGTTGACAAGACGCTGCGTGCCGGAGTCCCGCGACGCCGACCTCGCCGGACGTCCGGACGTCCTCGGCACGATACTCGGGGCCGTGGGACTGGCCGGGATCACCGCGGTGCTGGTGGAGGCGCCGGCACGAGGAATCGGTGACCCGCTTGTGTGGATCGCCGGGCCGGGCGGTGCGGCGGCGCTGGCGGCCTTCTGCCTTCTCCAGGTGCGCTCGACGCGACCCCTTGTTCCGCCTTCGCTGTTCGCCAACCGCACTTTCGTGCTGACTAACCTGCTCACCTTCCTGCTCTACGCCGCGTTGAGCGGCGCCATGACGCTCATGGTCATGCAACTGCAGGTGTCGCTGGGTTACTCGCCGACCGCGGCGGGTCTTGCCGGCCTGCCGATCACGATCATCATGCTGGTGCTGTCGGCCCGATCAGGACGTCTCGCACAGCGGTTCGGCCCCCGGCCCCAGCTCGTGGCCGGACCGCTGGTGGTCGCGGCGGGAATGTTCCTGCTGCGCGGGGTAACGCCGGACGCCTCCTATCCGGTCTCGGTGCTTCCCGGGGTGGTCCTGTTCGGCTTCGGGCTCGCGGTCGCCGTCGCCCCGCTGACGGCGACCGTCCTTGCGGCGGCGCCTGATCGACACGCGGGTATCGCTTCCGGTGTCAACAACGCCGTGGCACGCACCGGATCCCTGCTCGCGGTGGCCGTTCTTCCCGCGGCGGCGGGCATTCACGGCGAGCAGTACGCGAATCCGGTCACCCTGACGGCCGGCTGGCAGCTGGCGATCGCGCTCTGCGCGGCGGCCGCCGCGCTCGGCGGCCTGTTCGCCCTCGGCGTTGACAACTCCGTCCTGCGCTCGGAGTCGGATACCGAAACGGAGCACACGATGCACTGCGCCATCAATGCTCCTCCGCCTCGACGCTGATTGTCCATCGTGGACTGTTTGGCCGGTTCCTCGTGTCGGGGGGGCTATTTTTAGTCGTCACTGAAGTAATAGTACTTAATGTACTCCAGTCGTGGTGGGCGAGTATGGTGGGCCTTCCTGACGAGAGAACGGAATCCAGCATGGGTGAGGTCGAGTTCCGGCCGGCGGAGCCGGATGACGTTCCGCAGATCGTGGCGATGCTCGCCGACGACACACTGGGAGCGGCGCGTGAATCGCTCGACGACCTGGCTCCCTACGTTCGGGCCTTCACCAGGATCAACGCCGATCCCAACCAGGTGGTGATCGTCGGTGAGGGGGATGGCGAGATCCTCGCCACGCTGCAGCTGACGTTCATCACGGGCCTGTCGCATCGGGGCGCCACCCGTGCGCAGATCGAAGCCGTCCGGGTGCGCTCGACCGAGCGCGGCAACGGTCTCGGCTCGCGGCTGGTCGCCGCCGCGGTGCGGGAATCCAGGGACAGGGGCTGCCACATCGTGCAACTCACCTCCAACGCGACGAGGGATGGCGCCCACCGCTTCTACGAGCGGCTCGGTTTCGTCGCCAGTCACGTCGGTTTCAAGCTGCCCCTTGCCGGCAGTGGCGTATGAAACCGATCATGCACCCCCATTGCCGTCACATGCGGTGATCGGCGGCGAGCAGCGCGAGAAGTCCACGTAGGTCGTCGAGGACCGCGCTGGCGGCGGCCAGCACGTCGGGATCCGGCGGGAAATGCGGATTGGGCAACGCATACACCGTCATGCCGGCATTGAGTGCCGACCGGATGCCGTTGGTGGAGTCCTCAACCGCGGCACACTCGCGCGGCGGGACGCCCAGCGCCTTCGCGGCCGCGAGGTACACATCCGGGGCTGGCTTGCCGGCCCCGGTCTGCTCGCTGGACAGCGCGGCCCCCACGACCTCCGACAGTCCCGTGGCCGTCAGCACCTCCGTGATCAGGACCGGTGGCGAGGAACTGGCGATCGCCACCAGGCGGTCCCGCGCGACAGCCCGCACGACCTCGACCGCGCCCGGCAGCACTGGCGGCCGTTCGGCGTACCGGCGCACCATGCCGTCGATCACGGCCTCGGCGATCCGCTCCGGCGGCAGCCGCACTCCGCATTCGGTCGCGAGATAGGCCGCCCATTCTGGCGTGCTCATGCCCATCATCGCCCTGGTCGTCCCCGGCGCCCAGGTGCCGCCGTTGGCGGCCGCCACGGACCTGCGGACCTCGTCCCAGACCGTCTCCGAGTCGACGAGGACGCCGTCGAGGTCGAAAACCACCGCATCCACATCTGGACCGTACCGGTCGTGTCGTGGCCACTTCGTGGCGCGCCAGGTGAGGATTGCCTAGGTTCGCATCGGAC
>JAFAZC010000041.1 GCA_019239965.1 Kutzneria sp.
CGGACCGCACCCCGGTGACGCCCAGTCGGCCGTCTGGACCCTGGACTGCGTCGCCGCGTCCGGCCCTGCCGGCCTCGACATCAGCGGGCCACATGTCCAGGGCCGTCCCGGAGGCAGGTTCGTCTACCTCTCGTGGGGAACCCTCGACGACGGCGGCGCCTTCACCCTGTTTCGGCGGGCGAAGCTAATGCTCGACGCCGTGGACTCCGACACCCTCCTTGCCGCAGTGTCAGCCGGATGCCTCACCGCGCGGCTGCGGCTCACCGACGCCAACGGGCACCCGTTGTGTGCCGCCGTGCGGCCACCGCTGGTCACCTGGTCCGCGGGCAAGGTCAGCTGATCGTCGCCAGGGCGGACGATGCCCGTAGGCTCCGACCATGACCACTGTGGCCGGCCTGGTCCTCGCGGCCGGCGCGGGCCGGCGCTACGGGATGCCCAAGGCCCTGGTGCGGCTGGGCGGCAGACTGCTGGTGGAGTCGACCGTCGATGTGCTGCGCGCGGCCGGATGCACACCGGTGATCGTCGTCGTCGGCGCGCAGGCGCGGCGGGTTCGGCGGGCCAACCTCGGCGACGCGCTGATCACCGAGAATCCCGACTGGCCGACGGGGATGGGCTCCTCACTGCGGTCTGGACTGACCGCGGCTGCCGGCTCGGACGCGACGGCGGCCGCGGTGTTGCCTGTGGACCTGCCCGGGATGACCCCGGAGGCGGTCCGGCGTGTCACGGCGTTCGCGGATGCCGAGGCACTCGTGGCGGCCAGCTACCACGGTGTTCGCGGGCATCCGGTGTTGCTGGGCCGTGCGCACTGGCACGGCGTGTGCGACCTGGCTCTCGGCGACAGCGGCGCGCGGGAGTATCTGCGGCGCCACGAGGTGGTCGAGGTGCCGTGCGAGGACGTGGCCAGCGGGCGGGACGTCGACCGCCCGACGGACCTGCCGCGGTGACCCGGAGCCCGGTAGCGTCGCGGGCCATGAGGTGGATCGCCACGGGATGGATCCCGGCCGGCGCCGTGGTCCTGCTCGCGCTCACCGCGGCTTCGCCCGCTTCTGCCGCGCCGGCGCCCACCTGGCTGCCTGCGGCGACCAATGTCGACGCCAGGCTGCGCGGCCTTTCCGCGGTGAGCCCGCTGGCGGCCTGGGTCAGCGGTGACCACGGCACGATCCTGCGCACCGTCGACGGCGGCCACGGGTGGGACTCGGTGGCTCCGGCCGGCACCGAGGAGCTCGACTTCCGGGACATCCAGGCATTCGACGCCGACCGTGCGGTCGCCCTGTCGATCGGAGCGGGTGAGCGGTCCAGGATCTACCGCACCGACGACGGTGGTCGGCACTGGTCGACGGTGTTCACCAATCCCGATCCGCGGGCGTTCTACGACTGCCTGGCGTTCTTCGACCGACAGCACGGTCTTGTCGTCGGCGATCCGGTCGACGGCACGGTCCAGGTGCTCATCACCGCCGATGCGGGCCGGACCTGGCAGCCTGTGCCCGGTGGCGCACTGCCCGCGGCGCTCAGCGGGGAGGCGCAGTTCGCCGCGAGCGGGCAGTGCGTGGCCACCGATGGCGCCCGCGATGCCTGGATCGGCACCGGCGGTGGGGCGCGGGCCAGGGTGCTGCACTCCGGTGACAGGGGGCGGACGTGGACCGTGGCCGACACTCCGCTGGCCAGTGGCCCCTCAGCGGGCGTGTTCGCCGTGGCGTTTCGGGACCCCCGGCACGGTCTGGCCATCGGTGGCGACTACGCCGCCCCGACGGCCACCGGCACCGCACTGGCGCTGAGCGAGGACGGCGGACGGACCTGGCGGGCACCGCGGGACGGCCCGGCCGGATACCGGTCCGGCGTCGCCTGGCTCGCGGGATCGACCGTGATCGCCGTCGGGCCGACCGGAAGCGATCTGAGTCTCGACGGCGGCTGGCACTGGCACCGGATCGATTCGGGCAGCTTCGACACGGTGGACTGCGCGTTCCGGGTGGCGTGCTGGGCAGCGGGTGAACACGGACGAGTGGTCCGACTCAGCCCGCCGGCCTTGCCGCTCTGACAGTCAGGCCCGCCCGAACGCGAGGGCGCCGAGACTGATGGCGGCGCACAACACGGGTAACAGTCCCAGCGCCAGCGGCAACGAGGTGGCGTGCGACAGCAGGCCGATAGTGGGCGGTCCCAACAACATCCCGGCCCAGCCCGCGGTCGACGCACCGGCGATGGCGGTGCCCGGGTGCACTCCGCCAACGGCTGCCGCGGCGCGAAAGACAATGGGCACGACACAGGAAAGTCCGAGGCCGAACAGCACCAGACCGGCCAGTGCCACGCCAAGGTCTCCCACGAGCAGTGTGGCACCGAACCCGACGGCCCCGACACCGGCGAGCGTGGCGACCACCGCGCGGTCACCGACCCTGGCGACCATCCTGTCCCCGACGGACCGTCCCACGAACATCGCCACCGCGAACACGGCGTAGCCGGCGCCGGACAGCCAGCTCGGCGCCTTGAGGGATCCATGCAAGTACAACGCGGTCCAGTCACCCATCGCGCCTTCACAGAACAGGCCGGCGAACATCAGCACACCGAGCACGATCAGCGCGCGGCTGCGCCAGGGCACCGAGACTCGGTGTTCTTCTGTCGAGAAGTCCTCACGCAGCATCGGACGGGTCAGTGGCCGGGCGATGGCCGTGATCACCACGCCAAGCACGAACATCTGCCAACCCAGGCTGATCCGCAGGCCGACGGCGAGAGTGCCGAGTCCCGCGCCGAGGAATCCGGCGAGGCTCCACCAGGCGTGGAAACTGGCCATGATCGGAGTGCCGTAGCCGTGTTCCACGGCGACGGCCTGGGCGTTCATGGCGATGTCCAGGGTGCTCTGCAACGCGCCCCAGACCGCGAGGGCGGCGAACAGTGCCGACCACGAATCGGTGAGCCCGAGTCCTGTCGACACCGCCGCATAGCCGCCGAGGGACCACGTGACCACGGGTTTGCTTCCCCACCGGGCCACGGCGACGCCGGCGCCGAGCAGCGCGCACACCGCCCCGGCGGGGGCACCGAGCAGCGCCAGTCCCAACGCGCCGTCGTCAAGCCCGATCCGGTCCTTGACCGTAGGGATGTGTGCGGTCCATGCCGCGAAGACCAGCGCGTGCAGCGCGAAGACCGCGGTCGTCGACCGCCGTGCCGCTGTCGGGGGCCGCAGGGAGAGCACCTCGGCCACGGACTACCTCCAGCGCGCTGTATCACGCTCCTTTGACGTCAATATGAACACAGAAACTGTTCATTTCTCCAGTGTCATCGCGTGCCTGATGGTGATACGCGCTCCGTGGTTGCGCGGGTGAGCGGCGGCGCAAAGCGCCGATCCGGGTCCCGGCCGACGAGACACGGCCGTCCGGGACCCGGTGCGCACCCGGCGCACCGGGCACGTCCGTCCGGTCGCTACTTCTTCTTGGTCCTGGTGGCACCGCCCCGACCCCGAAGCTGCACGCCGGATTCCGACAGCACCCGGTGCACGAAACCGTAGGAGCGTCCGGTCGTCTCGGCCAGCGCACGGATGCTGGCACCCTTCTCGTATTTCTTCTTCAGGTCAGCGGCTAGCTTGTCCCGCACGGCCCCGGTGATCCGGGCCCCTTTCTTCAGGTCAGCCACCTTGTCCCGCCTTCCGTGGGAGAGCAGGTCGGGCCGCTCAGGGCCCCTGTCGTCGCAATGATCGAACACCACGGCCGGGAACGCCAGACGATCAAGCAAAATCCTCTCAAGAGTGAGCATTCGATCACCCTGAGTCGATCACCAGCGGGGTTGGAGTGATCATTGTGGCTGGTGGGCTCGTCCTGACCGACCGGCCAGTACCCCGGTGATCAGGCCAGTTCGACGAGTTCGAGGTACTCGTCGGACCAGTGATCCTCCGTGCCGTCCGGAAGCAAGATCACCCGCTCGGGTGTGAGCGCCTGCACCGCGCCGGGATCGTGGGTCACCAGCACCACAGCACCGGTGAAACGCCGCAGCGCGTCGAGTACCCGCTCCCGGCTCGCCGGGTCGAGGTTGTTGGTCGGCTCGTCGAGCAGCAGCACATTGGCCGCGCTGGACACCAGGCCGGCGAGCGCGAGCCGGGTCTTCTCGCCACCGGACAGGGTGCCCGCCGGCTGGTCGAGCTGTTCGCCGGTGAACAGGAACATGCCCAGTAGCGAACGCAGTTGTTGTTCGGAAGTGTCCGGGGCGCTGTGTCGAATGTTCGCCCAAACGCTGGCCTCGTGGTCGAGGGTCTCGTGCTCCTGGGCGTAGTAGCCGATCCGCAAGCCGTGCCCGGCGATCACCGATCCGCTGTCCGGCTTCTCCCGGCCACCAAGCAGCCGCAGCAGGGTGGTCTTGCCGGCACCGTTGAGGCCGAGCACGACGACCTTGGCGCCGCGGTCGATGGCGAGGTCGACCCCCGCGAAGATCTCCAGGGAACCGTAGGCCTTGCTCAGTCCCCTGGCTGTGAGAGGCGTCCTGCCGCAGGGCGCGGGATCGGGAAAGCGGATCCTGGCGACCTTGTCGGCGACCTGAACCTGGTCCAGACCCGCGAGCAGCTTCTCGGCCCGTTTGGCCATGTTCTGGGCGGCCACCGCCTTGGTGGCCTTCGCCCGCATCTTGTCGGCCTGCGCCATCAGCGCCGAGGCCTTCTTCTCGGCGTTGGAGCGCTCGCGGCGCCGGCGCTTCTCGTCGGTGGCCCGTGCTTCCAGGTACCGTCGCCACCCCATGTTGTAGAGGTCCACCTCGCCGCGGGTCGCGTCGAGGAACCACACCTTGTTCACGACGTCGGCGAGCAGTTCGACGTCGTGGCTGATGACCACAAGGCCGCCGCTGTGGCCTTTGAGGAACGACCGCAGCCAGGACACCGAGTCCGCGTCGAGATGGTTGGTCGGCTCGTCGAGCAGCAACGTGGTACCCGCCTTGCCGCCCGCGCCGGACTCCGAGGCGCCGAACAGAATCCTGGCCAGCTCGACACGCCGGCGCTGTCCGCCGGACAGGGTGCGCAGCTGCTGGGCGAGTACCCGGTCGGCAAGGCCAAGGTTCGCGCAGATCCGCGCCGCCTCGCTCTCGGCGGCATACCCGCCGAGAGCGCCGAACCGCTCCTCGAGCCGGCCGTACCCGCGCACGGCGGCGTCGAGTTCCTCGTCATCGACCAGCTCGGCCATCCGAACCTGAGCCTTGGCCATCTCCCGCAGGAGCTCGTCGAGCCCACGCGCCGACAGCACCCGGTCCTTGGCCGTCACCGACAGGTCACCCTCCCGCGGGTCCTGCGGCAGGTAGCCCAGTTCGCCGCTGCGGACGACCTGGCCGCCGTAGGGCTGCGTCTCTCCCGAGAGCACCCGCAGTGAGGTGGTCTTGCCTGCTCCGTTGCGGCCGACAAGGCCGATGCGGTCGCCAGGCTGCACACGCAGGGTCGCCTCGGACAGCAGGATCCGCGTGCCCGCGCGCAGTTCGATACCGGTGGCGGTGATCAAGAGAAGCTCCGAAAGAAGGACGTGATCCGGGGTAAGACGCTCCGGCCCGCCGCGGCCTCCGCGCGGGCCCCGGTCCCACCTAGCACAGGAGCACGATCACGACGGGAAGTCTACCGGTCAGCGCGACTGGTTTTCACTGCGTCCGACGGCACCTTGCCGTGAGCCACGCCACCCTCACGGGCGATCACCATCCAGGCTGGTAGCTTCCCCTGAACCAGGGATCGCCTTACCAGTGAAGACTGGACAATTCGTGACCTCTGGTAATAAATTACCCCAAAAGTAGTAGTTTAGAGCCTCCACCTAGAGGTGCCGTGGTCATATGTTCACCCAGTAGTGTCGCTTCTGCGTGACAAATTGACAGCGAGGAGTCACCATGACGATCGCTGCTGGTCATCCGGATTTGTCGTACGCCGACACCGTGCCAGCCGACAGGAACGAACTGGTGGGCCTTCTGGCTACCGGCCCGTTCCCGGACGCATTGCGTGCCGCGATCAAGACCAGTCGGCTAAGTCTGGACCGTATCCAGCACCGGCTAGGCCTGCGGGGAATCACCATCAGCGTGGCCACCCTCAGCTACTGGCAGTCCGGCCGCCGACGGCCGGAGCGGCCGGAGTCGCTGGAGGCACTGCGCCACCTCGAGGCGGTACTCGGGGTGCCGCCGGGGGCGCTGACCGCCCTGCTTGGACCGCCGCGCCCGCGCGGACGGCGCAGCCGGCCGAGCCGGATGCTGCCGATGGACGCGCTGTGGACGCGGCGTGAGCGGCTGGCCAACCTGTTATCCCGGGTGGACACCAGTTCAGACAGCAAACTCGGACGGCTCAGTCAACACGACAGAATCGAGGTCGCGGCCGACGGCGGGCAACGCTCACTGTGGGTGCGCCAGGTGTTGCGCGCCGACCAGGACGGCGCCGACCGCTGGGTGCTGGTGTTCGACTCCGAGTCGACCCCCGGCACGATTCCGGAACTGGGCAGCCTGCGCAACTGCCGGGTCGGGCGGACGGCCGTGGACTCCGAGGCCAGCATCCTGGTCGCCGAACTGGTCTTCGACCGCACACTCGCCCGAGGCGACACCGTGGTCATGGAATACCAGCTGACCCACCCGAACCCGCCCTATCCGGCCAGCGGGGACGGCTACTGCCGCAAGTTCCGGCTGCCGGTGCGGGAGTACGTCGTCGAGGTCCGCTTCGCCCCGTCGCGGCTGCCGGTGCGATGCCAGCAGTACGCCGTGCCAGCCGGCGAGGAAGGACCGTCCCGCCGCCGCAACCTCGCCCTGGATCCCGCCGGAGGCGTGCACGCGGTCGCGCTGGGCTTCGGCCCGGGGATGTTCGGCGTCCGCTGGGACTGGCCGACCAACTGACCGTCCACACTGCCTGAATGACTGGTCAGTCGAGGGCGATCTTGAGGCCGAAGGCCACGAGGACACCAGCCGTGACGCGGTCCAGCCAGCGGCGGACAGCGGCCTTGGTGAGCAGAGCCTTGGCCCGTCCCGCCAGCCACGCGACCGCGGTGAGCCACACAGCTCCCGCGCTGAGGTGGATCGCGACGAGCAACACCGCCCACCAGATGGTGTTGTTGCCCGTGGTGGGCAGGAATTGGGGCAGCAAGCTGAGGTAGAACGCTCCGACCTTGGGATTGAGAAGGTTGGTTGTCAGTCCGCCGCGGAGGGCGGCCACGGTGCTCTTGGGGTTGGACTGCGGTGCGTCGGCCTGGTGACCTTGGAAGGATCTCCACAGGGCGGCACCGCCGAGCCAGATGAGGTAACCGGCTCCGGCAAGGCGGACGACGTCGTAGGCGAGGGTGGACGCGGCGAGCAGCGCGGACAGCCCGAGGATGCTGGCCACAGCCCAGACAAGGCAGCCAACGGTGATGCCGAGAATGGCGGCCAACCCCGCTGTGCGGCCTTGGGTGAGGGAACTCCGCAGGACCAGCAGGGTGTCCAGGCCAGGTGTGATGGCCATCAGCACCGCGGCGAGAGTGTAGACGGCGAGTGCGGCAGGGGTCATGCCACATCCAATCACGGCTCCGACACGTCAGAGCACGAACGATGCCGTCCACGCCTGGCCCGTCCGTCCGGACAGGGCGTCGAGGAGTGCGGTGGCCTGGCCGTCGGTCAGCGAGGCAACGAAGTCCACGACGGCACGTCCGCGTGCCAGCCGGCGCACCGCGTCGGGACCGGCGGGGACCTCTCCCGCCGGATCGGCCAGCGCCCGCGGGCACGTCCTGGCCAGCGTCTGGTACTCACCGTCGGCCAGTTCGACGAGGTCGTGCAGCCGCCTCGGCAGCCGATCGGCCTCGTACCGGTCGGACAGCCACTGGTCGAGCGCCTCGACCAGCCTGGTCAGCAACCTTGCCTGGCCCCGCTGGTGCAATGCGAGATCGGGGCGCAGCAGCACGAACCTGCGGTGTACGAACTTGAGCACCGCCGCCTCGTGCCACTGCGCCGGGGCCAGCACCACGTGCCCGGAACGGGTCGTCGGCTCCGCCAGCACCCGCACGCCGTCGATCAGCCTCGTGGTCCAGCGGCTGGAGAAGCCGGCGAGGCTGCGTTCCGCCTCGATGGAGCCGTCGAACGGCACGGAGAGCAGACCGTCGACCAGCTCGGCCCGAACCCGGCACACCGCGGCGGCGAACGCTTCGTCGTCGACCACCCAGGAGTCCCTGGCGTGCAACCGGCGACGGAGCGCCTCGAGCGACCTGCCCGGCCGACGCACGTCGGCCCGCAGCTTCGCCTCGTCGAGTTGGGCCAGCGTGACGGCCTCGGCCAGCCAGGTCGTCAGTTCCACCGCGACGGTGGCGTGCTGCAGGACGCCGACCCGGTGGAAGTCCTCGACGTCGTGGATGGCGTAGGCCACATCGTCGGCGGTGTCCATCACCGACGCCTCAACGGTCTGCTGCCACTGCGCCACACGGCCGGCGAAGGGAGCCCTCGATTCCTCCAGGTCGTCCAGCTCGGTCACATACGCGGAGAACTTCGCCGAACCGCCGCCGGGGTCGTCCTGCGGTCTTGCCGCTCCGCGCGGAGGGTTTGCCATCGTCACCGGATGCGGGCTGGGATATGTGCGCTTGGTCCACGGATACTTCAGTATCGCCGCGCGGACCGCGACGGTCAGGTCGAGACCGGTCGCGGCCGCCCCCCGCATGCCCGTTGTGGTAACGATCCGGAAGGTCTGCGCGTTGCCCTCGAATCCGTCGGGCAGACCGAACCGGTGGCGGGCGATCCGGTCAAGGGTCCACTCGCCGAGATGGCCGAACGGCGGATGGCCGAGGTCGTGGGCGAGCGCGGCGGCCTCCACCACGTCGGCGTCGCATCCGCCAAGCCTGGTCACCAGCTCGACGGCGTCCCCACCGGCCAGCCGCTCCGCGATGGCCCTTGCGACCTGGGCCACCTTGAGGCTGTGCGTGAGCCGGTTGTGCACGAGCAGCCCGGAGCCGGTCGGACTGATCACCTGGGTGACCCCGCCGAGCCGGGCGAAGAACGGGGAGCTGGCGATCCGGTCCCGGTCCGCGCGGAACGGACTCGCGGCCAGGTCGGTCGGGCCCTGTTCACCGCACCGGGCCTCACCAGAACGCCGCCGTGCCAGGTCGGCCTGCCATCGCTGATCGCGCATGGGTTGACGGTAGCCTGCGGATTCCTCCGGTATTCCGGTTGGCCGGCCTCCTCGCCGCCACGTGCTGTCCACCGTTCGCACCGTGTACCGAACTGTTCGGTCCGGCACCGGCGTGCCTTCGTGACGGCCGCACGGTCACCGGCCGAGGAAAACCGTCCGGTAGATCCAGCTCAGATAGACGCTGGTGTCGGTGAAAATATCCGGCGCGAGCCCGCATCGGCCGCCGAGGTCGGTGAGCCGACTGGCGACACCGGCCAGGCGCCACTGCCCGTAGTGGCCGACGAGCGCGGGTCCGCCTGAGTCGCCGAAACACACCCCGGCCGGATCTCCGTTGCCCGTACAGAACTCCGTGCCGGGATCATGGACCAGGACGGGACGGGATGACTGCGGAGGACGGACCGCACAGCGGGTATCCGATACCACGTGGGTGTCGAACTGCCGCAGGACGTTCGGGGACACGCAACCAGTGGGCACGGAACACGTCGAGCCCCAGCCGAGTAGCCGGGTGTCGGTACCGTCCCCCGGGGACCACCAAGACAGCGGAATCGGCTCATACGGAACTGGGGCAGAGAGCCGTATCAAGGCGATGTCGTTGTTGGGGCGCCTCGTGGCGTGAAAGTCCGGATGTATCACTACGCGACGGACGGCGCGCACCGCTCCTCCGTGAGCTTTGTCCAGCGAACCCACTCGGACACTGGCTTTGACCAATTCTTCCGGATGGTCTTGGTAGTACAGCACACAATGGGCGGCTGTCAGTACCCAGTCGCGGTGAACCAAAGCGCCCCCACAGTGCTGCTGGCCGTCATGGATCACCGCCGTCATGAAGGAATATGATTGATCCGCCGGCTCGCCACCGACAACGAGTGGAACGCCATGTGCGGCAACCGTGTCAACAAGGACACATGTCAGCGCAAGAGCAATGCCGACGAGGATGTGTCTCATTTTCTTTCTCACCCAGTTCTTCCAATCTCCAAGGTGACACCGTCGGCGGACCGTCATGCACGTCCGCTGTGTCGACCATGGAGGACATGAGTCCCGGGCAGATCCCCCGGGTGAGGGTTTCGGGTGTTCAACCCCCCGGATGGGGGTGTCAACTCGGCGGACAGGCCACTGGCCTTCACGACGAGTCCGGGACGCTCAGCAGCCCGAGGCGGTGCGCGATGGTGACCGCATGTGTTCTGTCCCGAGCGCCCAGCTTCGTGAGGATATTACTGACATGACTCTTCACGGTCTCGCGGGCGATGAACAGGCCCGACGCGATCTCATTGTTGGTGAGCCCTTCGGCCATCATGTCCAGAATTTCCCGTTCTCGTCCGGTCAGCGGGCACGACACCGGACGTCGAGGCGAACGAACGGACGGTGCCGTCGGACGTCCGGACGGATTTGCGTCTGATAACCGCGTCATGGCTCTTGGTTCCGGCTGATGCACTCCACGCAACGCCATGCCCAGGATTGTCGGCAAGGCGACTATGATCGCCGCGGACAGAACGGTTACACGGAGTCCGAGAGGCGCCAGGTTCGATATCATGACCAACGCGGTCAGAAGGGCTCCCGTCACAGCGGCGGTAAGAACAGCGGCACGGCGGTGAGTGAACTTTCCCACCGCGACGAGCGCGGCGAAGAAGGCCAGATCCCCTGTCGTAGACGGCAAGGCGAAGGACTGGCCGACCAAGAATGGCACGGTCGCCGCCGCCGCCATCGTTATGGGATAATTCCGACACCACCACAGTGGAAGGATCTGAATTATGGGCAGTATTCCGGCCAGCACCGGAGAACTGATATTCCAGACGTCCCCAAGATAAACGTTTACCCGCAATTTCGGGGAAATCCAGGGTAACAGCAGGCCAGCAAACAGGACAAGGGCAATCCATCGATGCGCGGGAATCATGCGGAGCACCGCTCCAGCTTTTCTCGCTCGATAACGACAGAACTCCGACCAATATTCCGCATTCAAGGCCGCACTAGTTCCCTTCGCTCCACATTGACCCGAACAACGACCATCTCAGAACGCGCGCCAGCTTACGTGGCCGGCACGCCGGTTGGTCGGCCTCCTCGCCGCCACGTGTCGCCAGATAAATCCAGCCGACGTACGGGTGCCGCGCGGTAGGCTGCCCACATGAGTTTCATTCAGTCGGTGACGACGACGCCGGACACTCTCCGGCGCATCGTTTAGCACCTGCTGACGGACCAACGAGCCCCGGGAGTCGATCCCCGGGGCTCGTTCACGTCCGGGGTCGCGGCTCGCGCTCGTGACCAGTGGAGGTCACCAGAAATGAATGCCGATCACCGAGTACTCGGGCGGGAACTGGAGCTGTTCACCACCTCCCCGATCGTGGGCGCGGGGTTGCCGCTGTGGCTACCTGACGGCGCCATCATGCGTGCCGAACTGGAGGCGCTCGCCGCACAGGAAGCCGCCCGCTCCGGATGTCACCGCGTCTACACCCCCGTGCTCGCCAAGCGCGCCTTGTTCGAGCAGTCCGGACACTGGGACAAGTTCGCCGAGGATATGTTCCCGGAGCTGCGGGTGGGCGGCGAGAGTTTCGTGCTCCGGCCGGCCAACTGCCCACACCACACCCAGGTGTACGCAGCGAGGGGCCGCAGCTATCGGGACCTTCCGTTCCGGCTGTCGGAGCAGGGCTCGATGTTCCGCGCTGAACTGTCCGGAGTGCTCGCCGGCCTGAGCAGGGTCCGCCAGATCACCCTCGACGACGCCCACGTGTTCTGCGCACCAGAACAGGTCGGCGACGAGATCGCGCTCACCCTCGCCGCGATCGAGCGGTGTTACGCGACTCTCGACATCTGCGTGGCGCACTACCGGCTTTCGCTGCGCGGACCGGCCGGGTGCTATCTCGGTGGCGACGAACAGTGGAAGCACGCCGAAGACCAGCTCCGTGGTGCGCTGCATGCACTCGGACTGCCCTTCGTCGAGGCCGAAGGCGAGGCGGCCTTCTACGGCCCCAAGATCGACGTCCAGGTGGCTGATGCCCAGGGCAGGCAGGAAACCCTGTCCACCGTGCAGGTCGACTTCAACCAGCCCGAGCGGTTCGGCCTGGAGTACACCGGAAAGGATGGCGCGAGGCATCGGCCGGTGATGATCCATCGTGGCCTGCTTGGTTCGATGGAGCGGATGATCGCCGTGCTGATCGAGCGGTACCAGGGTCGGATGCCGCCCTGGCTCGCCCCTGTGCAGGTGTCCGTCCTGCCCGTCGATGTCCGACGTCAGCATGCCGCCGCGTCGGCCCTGTGCGACCGCCTGCTGGCCGACGGCGTGCGCGCCAGGGTTGTCGGTGCCGGCACCCTTGGCGGCCGGATCCGTTCCGTCCGTGCGCACCGCGACCCCTATGTCGCGGTCATCGGGGACGACGAACGGCGCCACCGGGTCGTCACCGTGCTCGTCCCGGCCGCCGAACGCCGGGTGCGGGTGGGCACCGAGCGTTTCGTCGCAGCTGTCGTGGACAGCATCAGACGGCGGGCGCGTCAGCCGATGTGGGGCGACGTGCGCTGACTTGGAGTACCGTGAAGCCCTCACGACCGGGAGATCCTTTCATCCAGCGGGTGTCCCCTATCGGGGCCGCCAGACCACACCAACGCCGGTCGCGCGAACCAAGCGATTACTCCTAGCATTGCCGCGATGACAGAGCGCACTCTGTCCTGAGCCTCGTGTCCGGTCGACGGACGGGCGGGAGTTCTGGTGCGGATCAGCGAAACCGGAAAGAGTTCGCGGTCGTCCCAAGGACCCGTGGCGCTTCCGCTGCCGAGGACGGCCCCGAGGCCGGTCGCCGGCCAGTCACTCAGCATTGGCGTCGAAGAGGAATTCCTGCTGGTGGACTATCGGACGCGCCGGGTGGCCCCGAGGGCGCCGCTGGTACTGGCCAGCGCCTCGGCGCGGTTGCCCGGCCTGCAGCAGGAGATGACCCAGTTCCAGGTGGAGACCGCGACCCCGGTGTGCCACACCATGGACGAGATCCGTCGTCATCTGAGCACCAGTCGGGCCGGGCTTGCCAGTGTGGCGCGCCAGCACGGGCTGCGGCTCGCGGCGGTCGGCGCGCCGGTGCTCGGCAAGGCCATGCCTCCACCGCTGACCGACGCGCCCCGGTACCACCGGATGCTCGCCGAGTTCGGTGCGGTCACCGACATGGTGTCGATCTGCGGCTGCCATGTGCACATCGGCATTCCCAGCCTCGAGGACGGGGTCCAGGCCATCAACCATCTGCGCCCCTGGCTGCCGATCCTGTTGGCGGTCAGCGCCAACTCGCCGTTCTGCGAGGGGCGCGACACCGGCTACGCGAGCTGGCGGTACCTGCTGTGGGGCCACTGGCCGAGTTCGGGGCCGCCACCGGCGTTCGAGTCGGCCGCCCACTACGAGCACGTCATGCAGTCGCTGCTGCGGGCTGGTGCGGCTATCGACCGCGGCATGGCGTACTGGGACGTCCGACTGTCCCATCGGCACCCCACGCTCGAACTTCGGGTGTGCGATGTCGCGGCCACCAGCGACGAGGCGGTGTTGATCGCGGCGTTGGTACGGGCGATGGTGGCCACCGCCTTGGACGACACCAGACCTCCGCTGCCCATGCCCCAGCAGGCACTGCGCGCCGCGATCTGGCGGGCGGCGCGCGACGGTCTCGGCGGCGACTGCGTCAATCCGGTCACCGGCCATCCCCTGCCCGCGCCGGTGCTGCTCAACCAGCTGATCAACCGGGTTCGACCGGCACTGGACCAGGCCGGCGACCTCGACCTGGTCATCGAATCGGTGGCCGCCCTGGTCCGCAGGGGCTGCGGGGCACAACGGCAGCGCCGGGCCTACGCGAGGACCGGCAAGCTCACCGACGTCGTCGACCTTCTCACCGCTCAGACCGCCGGCGCGGCCGACCTGGTCTGAACGGCACCGCGGCGATATCCGGCACGAAGGGCGGCGATGACGACGGGCGGCATGATCGCGGCGCGGATGAACCGGTTGCCTATCACCCGCCAGCACCGGTTCGCGACCCTCGCGATCGGGTTTGGGCTGTTCTTCGACATCTACGAGGTCTTTCTCGCCGGTGTGCTGAGCACCGCCCTCGGCAGCGAGTTCCACCTGGGCAAGGCACAGCTGCCCTGGCTGTTGTCCTCGGCCTTCCTCGGCATGTTCATCGGGGCACTCACGCTCGGCCGGCTGGCCGACCGGATCGGACGGCGCGGTGCGTTCCTCGCCAGCGTCGGCGGCTACTCCGTGTTCTCACTGCTCGCCGCGTTCAGCACCGGTCCGGCCATGCTGGTCGCGGCTCGATTCCTCGCCGGCATCGGGATCGGGGCCGAACCGCCGGTGTCCGATGCCTACCTCGGTGATCTTCTGCCGCCCCGCCAGCGAGGCAGGTACACCGCGCTCGCGTACACCTTGTCATTCCTCGGGGTACCGCTGGCCGGATTCCTCGGCCGCTGGCTGGTGCCGGTCGCACCGCTTGGCGTGGCCGGATGGCGGTGGATGTTCGTGATCGGCTCGGTGGGC
>JAFAZC010000195.1 GCA_019239965.1 Kutzneria sp.
CAAGCTCGCCGAGTTGGGCGCCGTCGTGATCGACTCGGATCGGCTCGCCCGTGAGGTGATCGGGCCGGGCACCGACGGGCTGGCCGAGGTCGTCACCGCGTTCGGCACCCGGGTCCTCACTCCTGAGGGCCAGGTGGACCGTCCCGCGCTGGCCGCGATGGTGTTCGGCGACAACGAGGCCCGCGCACGGCTCAATGCCATCGTTCACCCTCGAGTGCGCGACCGTGCCGCCCAGCTCGCCGAGAAGGCCCCAGATGACGCCGTTGTGGTGCAGGACATCCCGCTTCTCGTGGAGAACGGCATGTTTCCGGCGTTCCACATCGTCATTGTGGTGGATGCCGACGTGCCGTCGCGGGTGCGCCGGCTGGTCACCGACCGGGGCATGACCGAGCGGGACGCCCGCGCCAGGATCGCCGCGCAGGCGACCACGGCCGAGCGGAAGGCGGCCGCGGACGTGTGGCTGGACAACAGCGGTGATCCGGGCCAGGTGCTCGCGGCGGCCACCGAGCTGTGGGCGTGCCGACTTGTGCCGTTCGAGGCCAACGTGCGGCTTGGTCGATGCGCATCGCGAGGAACACCGCGAATCGTTGCCTACGACCCGACCTGGCCCGACCAGGCCGAGCGGATCATGAGCAGGATCCGGCTCGCCGCGGGGGACGCCGGACTTCGGGTGGACCACATCGGTCCGACGTCAGTTCCCGGGCTCGCCACCAGGGACGTGATCGACGTGCAGCTGACGGTGGCGTCGCTGGCCGATGCCGACGCGATCGCCGACCGGCTCGGCGATGCCGGCTTTCCCGTTGTGCCAGGCCTCACCCGGGACACACCGAGCGATGACGATGCCAATCCTGAACAGTGGGGCAAACGGGTGCACTGCGGCGCCGACCCGAGGCGCTGGGTGAATGTGCAGGTGCGAGTCGTCGGCACACCGGCGTGGCGGTTCGCACTGCTGTTCCCCGCCTGGCTGCGCGCCACGGCTTCGGCCGCCGCCGAGTACGCCGAGGTCATACGACGCCTTGCCGAACGGGACGAGGACACGTCGATCGCTGACTACGCCGGGGCGAAGGAGCCCTGGTTCGAGCGCGCTCGGCCCAGGGCCCTTCGGTGGGCGCGGCAGGAAAGCTGGTCCCCGCCGAGCTGAGCCGCGGGTGTGGCCGGGCGGGGACGACCACAGCGACGTTGCCCGGGACGCGCTACCGGGCAAGGAGGCTCTTCACATGGGTGGCCACACATCGAGGATGTCCAGGTGGTTGAGCCAGGCGTTGATGTCGTGCCGGAAGTGACTGATCTCCTCGAGGGTTCTGTGGACGGTGCGCAGTGCGAGATCGGCGTCGCCGGGGCGCAGCACCCTGCCGGCCACGGCGGCCGCGAAGTCCTCAAGCCGCACGATCCTCGCGGTGGCGCCCTCCGGCACCGCCAACCCGAGCAACAGGTCGGTGGTGCGCCAGGAGCGGCTGTCACGGTCGACCTTGACGGCGGTCAGGGTGGTCGGAGCCGATCTGCCATGCCGTGAACGGGACCGCTGGTGAGTCAGCCGGAGTCCGAGCTCAGGAAGCAGCCAGGTGACTTCACAGTCGCTAAAGGGATCCTCGGGAGTAGGACACTCCATCCGCAGACCCCACCACTCGACCTGACAGGTCGTCAGGCTCCTGCTTGCGCCGGACGAGTAACTCCGCACCGCAGTGATCGTGTCAACGATGTCTACCAGTTGCGGAGTGATGGCCGTTCCCACGAGACCCGAGGTTAGCCCTAAGTATCGGGACGGTGACCGTCCGGGTCGATTCGTTACATCACGGATTGTCGTTGTTTTGATACCGATTGGGAAGCGTGGGGCAGGATCACGCCAATGGCGCTTGACGGAGGCCCTGGTCACGGCCTTGCCCTCGGGTCGTCCTGCCAGCTCAGCGGCACCCCCTCGGCGGCAAGCCACCGTCCGACATCGTTGCCGTGCGCCGAGATTCCGCTGACCGCCCGGTAGGTGTCCAGCAGACCGCGTTCCGCGCGGGCGCTGTCGAGCAGGCCCGCGCGGACGGCGGCGAGCAGCTCGTCGGTGTCCAGGACCTCGACCCCTCGGCCGGTGCGTACCAACAGATCCAGGTACAGGTCGAGGGTGCGCCAGTGCCGCCGGCCCGGAGTGATCTCGACGAGGTCGATATAGAAGTCGTAATCCCGGGTCGTGCCAGGCGACCAGCTCTGTCTGGTCACCCGCAGCCCGTGTGTCGGCAGCAACCAGGATTCGAAGTGGGTCAGCTCGGGATGCCCGACCACCGGGCGCGACATGTACAGCCCGGCCGCGTCGACCCGATAGATCTCCACCGTTCGGATCTTGCCCTTGGGGTCGGTGTTGGTCATCGCGTCCAGATCGAAGATCTCCACCTTCGGCGGGTGCACGTGTGTGTCATCGACACCGTGCGCACGCCGGCCCCGGTCTTGCGTGACGAGGTGAACCGTCATGCCGACATCGTCGGCGCCGCGCGGTCACGGCGGGATCCGCTGATGGTGTCTAATCGCGACGCACCTGGGTGACTGTCAGTAGTGCTGACCTGCGCCGTCCTTCGACACGATGATCATTTCGGCCTGTCGGAGCCGCGGGGCCGGCGCGACATGTCAGGGGACCGGCCTACTCTCGTTGGTGTGACAGACACACCGGTCATCGCGTCCTCGGAGTTCCGTCCCGTCGGCGACATCCCCCGGGCCGACGGGCGCTTCACGGTGGCCGCCGACTACCAACCCTCCGGTGACCAGCCGCAGGCCATCGACGACCTGGAACGGAGGCTGCGCGCGGGGGAGCCCGACGTGGTGCTGCTCGGCGCCACCGGAACGGGCAAGTCGGCGACCATGGCCTGGTTGGTGGAAAGGCTGCAGCGGCCGACGCTGGTGATGGCGCCGAACAAGACCCTCGCCGCGCAGCTGGCGAACGAACTGCGCGAGTTCTTCCCGGACAACGCCGTGGAGTACTTCGTCAGCTACTACGACTACTACCAGCCCGAGGCCTACATCCCGCAAACCGACACCTACATCGAGAAGGACTCCTCGATCAACGCCGACGTGGAGAGGCTGCGGCACTCGGCGACGATGAGCCTGCTCACCAGGCGGGACACCATTGTCGTCGCGTCGGTGTCGTGCATCTACGGACTTGGCACGCCGCAGGCCTATCTCGACCGGTCGATCGCACTGGCCCGTGGCCGTGAGATCGAGCGTGACGCGCTGCTGCGCGCGCTGGTCGACGTCCAGTACACCCGCAACGACATCGCGTTCGCGCGCGGCACCTTCCGCGTCCGGGGGGACACCGTCGAGGTCATTCCCGCCTATGAGGAGCTGGCCGTGCGGGTGGAGTTCTTCGGCGACGAGGTCGACCGGCTGTACTACCTGCATCCGCTGACCGGTGAGGTCGTCAGGGAGGTCGACGAGCTGCGGATCTTTCCGGCCACCCACTACACGGCGGGGCCGGAACGGATGGAGCGCGCCATCGCCTCCATCGAAGCCGAGCTCGCCGAGACCCTCGCCACCCTTGAGCGGCAAGGAAAGCTCCTGGAGGCACAGCGGCTTCGGATGCGCACCACTTACGACATCGAGATGATGCGGCAGGTCGGGTTCTGTTCCGGTATCGAGAACTATTCTCGGCACATCGACGGTCGCGGCGCGGGATCGGCGCCGGCAACGCTGATCGACTACTTCCCCGAGGACTTCCTGCTCGTCATCGACGAGTCCCACGTGACGGTGCCGCAGATCGGCGGGATGTACGAGGGGGACGCCTCACGCAAGCGCAACCTGGTCGAGCATGGCTTCCGGTTGCCGAGCGCGCTGGACAACCGACCGCTCACCTGGGAGGAATTCCAGGACCGGATCGGGCAGACGATGTACCTGTCGGCGACCCCGGGCCCCTACGAGATGGGGCGCGCCGGCGGGGAGTTCGTCGAACAGGTCATCCGGCCCACCGGCCTTGTCGACCCCGAGGTGGTGGTCAAGCCGACCTCCGGCCAGATCGACGACCTCGTGCACGAGATCAGGATCCGGGCCGAGCGGGACGAGCGGGTGCTGGTCACCACGCTGACCAAGAAGATGGCGGAGGACCTCACCGACTACCTGTTGGAGCTGGGTATCAGGGTGCGCTATCTGCACTCCGAGGTCGACACCCTGCGTCGTGTCGAGCTGCTGCGCCAGCTGCGGCTCGGCGACTACGACGTGCTGGTCGGCATCAACCTGCTCAGGGAAGGGCTCGACCTGCCCGAGGTGTCGCTCGTGGCGATCCTCGACGCGGACAAGGAGGGCTTCCTCCGCTCGACCACCTCGCTCATCCAGACGATCGGCCGGGCGGCCCGCAACGTCTCCGGGCAGGTACACATGTATGCCGACACGGTCACCGCCTCGATGCGCGAGGCCATCGACGAGACGAATCGGCGACGGGAGAAGCAGGTCGCGTACAACACCGAGCGGGGCATCGATCCGCAGCCGCTGCGCAAGAAGATCGCCGACATCCTGGACAAAGTCTACGCGGAGGCCGACGACGCGGAGCGCGAGGTCTCGGTCGGTGGGTCGGGCCGCAACACCACGCGGGGCAAGAAGCCGGCCAGTGGTGCGGGCGGCGGGCACACCTCGTCGGGTGTGCTGGTGGACAGGGACGTCAAGTCGATGCCCAGGGCCGAACTGGCCGACCTGGTGCAGCAGCTCACCGACCAGATGCTCGCCGCGGCCCGCGACCTTCAGTTCGAGCTGGCCGGCCGGATCCGCGACGAGATCGCCGACCTCAAACGGGAGCTGCGAGGCATGGACTCGGCCGGCATTTCGTAGGTTCCATTGCGCCAATTTGGTACCATTACACCATGGCGTTGAATATCAAGGATCCAGACCTCGAGCGAATGGTGGCCGAGGTCGCTCAGCTCACGGGCGAGACGAAGACGGGCGTGATCCGGGCGGCTGTCCGGGAACAATTCGATCGCCTCGTTGCTCATGAGAGCGTCGACCAGCGGAAAGCGAGGTTTCGGAGATTCCTCGAGGACGAGATCTGGGCGTTCATCCCCCCAGATGAACTGGGCAAGTCGCTGTCCAAGGCCGAGCAGGAGGAAATCCTCGGCTTCGGGCCTGACGGCGTATGATCATCGACACCTCCGCGATCATCGCGATTGTCGGGCGTGAACCCGGCCACGAATCGTTGGAACGGCACATGATCACGGCCGCCACCCTCAAGATCGGCGCGCCAACCCAGTTGGAGGCCGGGATGGTTCTGGTGGGGCGCTGGGGCGCGCGGGGACACACGTTTCTCGCGAGGTTCCTCCAGCATAACCACGTCGAGACGGTCTCCTTCACCGAGACACATACAGAGGTCGCGTTGGATGCCTTCCAGCGGTTCGGCAAGGGGCGGCACCCGGCGGGGCTGAACTTCGGCGACTGCCTGACCTACGCCGTCGCTTCGGTGGCCAATGAACCGTTGTTGTTCGTGGGCAAGGATTTCTCGCTGACCGACTTGAAGCTCGTGGAGTGAGACAGGTGACCCTGGACGACGTGATCGACCACTGCATGGCCAAGCCGGGAGCCGAGGAGACCTACCCGTGGGGGGAGGAGGAACTGGTCTGCAAGGTCGGCGGCAAGGCGTTCGCGTTCATCGGCTTCCAGGCCAGGGCCGTCACCGTCAAGTGCGGCGCCAGTGCCGAGGAGGCCGCCGAGTGGCGGCAGCGACACCCGGAGGACATCGTGGCCAGTGCCTACATCGGCCGGTACGGATGGAACAGGGTCCGGATCGATGCTGGCGTCCCCGCCGAGGAGGTGCGCGAACTGCTGGACAGGTCCTATCGGGACGTCGTCGCGCGGCTGCCCAAGTCCAAGCGTCCCGTTGCATAGCCGGCCCGATGATGGACTTGACGTGCGGACATCGGTGACGCGGCACGGTGTGTCAGGACGATTGCGGGCGTAAGCTGATGGCGTGGACCGCACCCCCGGTAGCCAACAGCGCTGGCGGTCGCTCGACGACTCCCAGCTGCTCACCGCGGTACGGGTGGCGCGGATGGCTGCCGTCGACGACGGGCCGCTCGCCAGGCGACTGGAGTCCGCCGCGGAGCAGCTGGAGTTCGCCCTGCTGCGCCCCACGACGTTCAGCGCGTTACTCCAGGCCCAGGAGGCGGACTTCCAGCTTGTCGACGACCTCATCGCCGAGGCGGTCGAGCGCGACCCCGACGTGACCGAGCTGCGGGTCGATCCCAGCCGGTTCAGCCCGTACTTCCTGGGTGGTCCGCTCGGTGACCTCGAGACCAACATCGAGGCGCTGCGCTCCGCGCGCCGCGCCGTCGGCGAACTGCTCGTCGAGCTGGGCTACGCGGCGGAATCGCCCTCTTGCGGATGGTTCGACTGAGGCTGCTTCGACGGCGACCGCGACCGATCCCGCACTGGTCAGTGGATCGCCGGAGAATCCGGTCAGCATCACCGGTCGCCGCGCTGGCGGACCTCGCCGGCCAGAACCGAGGACAGGTCGAAGCGGACCGGCTCGTCGAGCTGGTCGTAGCGGCACGAGTCCGGTTCTCGGTCTGGCCGCCACCGCACGAACTGGGTGGTGTGTCGAAACCGTGGCGCGGGGTCGCGGCCCTCGGTGTGGTCGTAGGACACCTCGACCACCCGCTCCCTGCGCAGCGGAATCCATTCGGCCTCGGAGCTGCGCCACCGGTTGATCACGCCGGGTAGCCGCCGACCGTCCGACGCCTCAGGGCCGAGCCAGGGGTGGCCGCGTTCACCCCCCTCGATCAGGTCGGCGAGCTCCGCGGCCAACTCCCGCCGCCGTGCGGCGGTGAACGCGCCGACCACCCCGGCGTGGTGGGTGACCCCGTTGTCGTCGATCAGTCCGAGAAGAAGTGAGCCCACCGCGGTGCCCGGCTCGGTGCCGGTGTGCCAGCGCAGGCCGGCCACCACGCAGTCGGCGGTGCGCCGGTGCTTGACCTTGATCATGCTGCGTTTGCCGGGGGTATAGGGACCCGCCGCCGGCTTGCCGATCACTCCGTCCAGTCCAGCCCCTTCGAACAGCGTGAACCACTCGCCGGCGAGAACGGCGTCGCTCGTCGACGGCGTCAGGTGCAGTCGGTCGGGGCCGAGCGGCAGATCCGCCAGGGCCGCCCGGCGCGCCTCGCCCGGCTCGTCCAGCAGCGACTGGTCGCCATGTGCCAGCAGGTCGAAGGCGACGAATCGGGACGGTGTCGCCGCGGCCAGCTCGGCGATCCTGCTCGCGGCCGGATGGATGCGTGCCCCCAGCGCGTCCCAGTCGAGCCGGCCGTCCTGTTCCACCACGAGTTCGCCGTCCAGCACGATCCGGTCGGGGCAGCCGGCCAGTATCGATTCGACGGCCTCGGGGAAGTACCGGTTGAGCGGTTTGCCGCTGCGCGACTGCAGCGTGACGTCCTGCCCGTCCCGGAAGACCAGACAGCGGAAGCCGTCCCACTTGGGTTCGAACAGCATGGTGCCGTCGGTGGGGACCGAGGCGACGGGGGAGGCCAGCATCGGCTGAACAGGCGGGATCACCGGCAGTGTCACCGGCTCATCTTGCGTCAGTGCGGCCGTTTCCGCCTCCTTCGCCGCGCCGTTGGCTCGACTGGTCCCGCCGATATCGGAGCATGAGCGAGCCATCGTCGTACAGCACCGAGGCCAGAGTCAGATTCGTCGGCCGCTCGGGCAGCGGTCCCACCGCGATCCGACTGGCGTCCCCGCCGGCCAGCAGCGGCGACACGGTGAGACACAGCTGATCGACGAGATCCTCGTCGATCATGCTGGCGAACAGGGTCGGGCCGCCTTCGCAGCTGATCCGGCGCAATCCACGGTCAGCGAGCGCGGTCAGCGCGGCCCGCAAGTCGACGTCCTGCTCGCCGGCCACGATGACGTCTGCCCCCGCCTCGGCCAGCGCGGCACGCCGGTCGGCCGGCGCGGCCGCGCAGGTCACCACCAGGGGACGCACCAGGGTGTCGGTCAGCAGCGGCGATTCCGGAGCCAGCGAGCAGCGTCGGGTCACCACGGCGATCGGAGGGACGGGAGACAGGCCGAGACGCTGGCGGCGCTCGGTGCGCAGTTCACTCGGCTTGATGCCCCGGTAGCCCTCGACCATCGCGGTCCCAATACCGACAAGCACCACGTCGGCCAGGTCCCGGCTGAGTCCGAACACCTTCTTGTCGCCCGGACTGGACAGCCCCGCCGCCCGGCCGCCGACCGTGACCGCGCCGTCCGCGCTGCAGACGAAGCTGACCTGGACCCACGGTCGGTTCAGCGGTTCGGGATAGTCGTAGATCCGTTCCAGCTCTGCGTCGTCGATCGTGTCGTCTTGGCTGGTGTTCTGTTTCCGCGGCCACAATGTCTGCACGGCACCATCCTGGGGGTAGTACGGTTGCCGACAAAACCCGGCCCGTGAGGAGCCTTCCCGTGCGCGCAGTGCAGGTCACCGAGTTCGGCGGTCCCGAGGTCCTCGAGGTGGCGGACGTGCCGGCACCGACCCCGACAGGGGATCAGCTGCTGATCCGAGTGGACCGAGCCGGCGTCAACTATGCCGACACCCATCAGACGGAGAACTCCTACCTCGCCGAACAGAGCGTGCCGTTCATCCCGGGAAGCGAGGTGGTCGGGCGCACCGAGGACGGCCGCCGTGTCGTCGCCGTCTGCGGCACCGGCGGCTATGCCGAGTACGCGTTGGCTTCCCCGCGCACGGTGTTCGACGTTCCCGACGGGGTGTCCGACGCCGCCGCGTTGGCCCTGATCGTGCAGGGCACCACCGCATGGCACCTGTTGCGCACCTCGGCGCGGATGTCCACCGGGGAATCCGTGCTCGTCGTCTCGGCGGCCGGCGGGGTTGGCTCCCTCGCGGTCCAGTTGGCCCGACTGTGGGGGGCCGGCCGCGTGATCGGCACCGCGTCGTCGCCGGACAAGCGGGAGCTCGCGGTCCGGCTCGGCGCCGACGTCGCCATCGACGGCTCGCCCGAGGGGCTGGCTGAGCGGATCGTCGAGGCCAACAACGGCAACCGGGTCGACATCGTCCTGGAGATGACCGGCGGCGCCGTCCTGGACGCCGCACTGGTCTCGCTGGCGTCCTTCGGCAGGCTGGTGACTTACGGCTCCGCGTCCCGCACACCCGGCACCGATGTGCCACCGTCGTCGCTGATGACCGGCTCAAGGGCGCTGATCGGCTTCTGGCTGATGGACTGCGTACGCAAGCCGCCGATGATGTCGGAGGCCATGGCCGACCTGTTCGCGTTGGTGCTCAGCGGAGACCTCAAACCCCAACTCGGCGGCGACTATCCGCTGTCAGAGGCCGTCACGGCGCACCAGGACCTGCGTTCCCGTGTCACGGTGGGCAAGTTGGTACTCGACCCGTCGAGGTGACAGCGACCGCTGGCGAGAACGGGACGCGCCGGATCAGCCGGCCAGCACCGTCGCGATGGCGTCGATGCCCCTGTCCAGGTCGGTCTTGCTGATCACCAGCGGCGGGGCGACGCGCAGTGTCGTGTCGTGGGTCTCCTTGCACAGCACGCCGCGCCCCATCAGTGCCTCGGAGGCCCGGCGTCCGCTCGGGCCGCCCGGAGCGATGTCGACGCCCGCCCACAGTCCGCGCCCCCGCACCTCGGCGACACCGTGCCCGACCAGCTCGCCGAGCCGGCTGTGCAGGTGCGCGCCGAGTTCTCGGGACCGCTGCTGGAACTCGCCGCTGGCCAGCAGCCTGATCACGGCCCGCCCCACCGCGCAGGCCAGCGGGTTCCCGCCGAAGGTTGAGCCGTGCTCGCCGGGCCGCAACACACCGAGCACGTCACCGCGACCGACAACGGCCGACACCGGCAGGATGCCGCCGCCGAGCGCTTTGCCGAGGGTGTACAGGTCCGCGCGCACCCCCTCGTGGTCCAGCGCGAACAACTCGCCGGTGCGAGCGAGACCGGACTGGATCTCGTCGGCGATCAGCAGCACGCCGTGGGTGTCACAGACGCGCCTCACCGCGGCGAGATAGCCGGCGGGCGGCACCACGACACCGGCCTCGCCCTGGATCGGCTCGACGAGTACCGCGGCGGTCCTGTCGGTGACGGCATCCGCGAGCGCCTGCACGTCGCCGTATTTCACGATCACGAAACCCGGCGTGAAGGGACCGAAGTCGGCACGGGCGATGTCGTCGGTGGAGAACGACACGATGGTGGTGGTCCTGCCGTGGAAGTTGGATCCGGCGACCACGATCTCGGCGGTGCCCTCCGGCACGCCCTTGACCCGGTAGGCCCACTTGCGGGCGACCTTGATGGCCGACTCGACCGCCTCGGCGCCGGAGTTCATCGGCAGCACAAGGTCGGTCCCGGTCAGCTGGGCCAGCTCACGGCAGAACAGCCCCAGTTGATCATGGTGGAAGGCTCTGCTGGTCAGCGTCACCCTGCCCAACTGGGCCACCGCGGCAGCGACGAGTTCCGGGTGGCGGTGCCCGAAGTTCAACGCGGAGTAGCCGGACAGGAAATCGAGGTAACGCCGTCCGGTGACGTCGGTCACCCAGGCCCCCTCGGCTTCGGCGATGACCACGGGCAGCGGATGGTAGTTGTGTGTGGTCCACCGCTCGTCGAGCGCGACGATGTCGGAGGGATCGATGGTGGTGGCCGTCATGCCCCCTAGGCTAGATCGCCGCCGGTGCTCATTTCATCCGGCTACCGTTGCGTTTGACACCACTTTGTTGCGCGGAGGAGGCGAAAGTCGGCGACTTGTTGTGTAGTCGACGCCCCTGGCGATCGACGCGCATGTCTTGCCGTCAGGCGTGGTCTTGTGCGAACCCAGCGGCGTGCGTGACAGTGATCGACAGGAGGTGCGCCGGTGACCGGAGTTGATCGTCAGACGTTCCTGAGAGCCGTTGGACTCGGGGTCGCCGCGGCGGCGCTGGCCGGCCCGCCGGCGGCCGCCGTGGCCGCGCCGGGCACCCGGCCGCTGCTCATCGGGACCTACACCGACGGACCCAATGCCGGCAAGGGCGTGACGCTCGGCGGATGGCAGCCGTCGACCGGCGTGGTCACGGCCGGCGACGTGCTCGCCGTGGCCAATCCGTCGTTCTTCGCGCGCTCCCCGATGGGTGGCCATGTGTACGCCGTCGATGAGCAGGGTGACGGGCGGGTCACGGCGCTGGCGGTGTCGCGGGCACGGTTGGAGGTGGTCAACAGCCAGTCCAGCATGGGTGCCGGGCCAACCCACCTGTGCGTGGCACCCGGCGGTCGGCACCTGCTGACGGCCAACTACGACTCGGGAAGCGTCGCGGTTCATCCCATCGCCGCGGACGGCAGCCTCCTGCCGGCCAGCGACCTGGTCCAGCACACCGGATCCGGGCCGGATCCGGACCGCCAGCGGGGACCGCACGCCCACCAGGTGACACCGGATCCGGTAGGGGAGTACCTGCACGCGGTCGACCTCGGCACGGACTCGGTGTACGCCTACCGGCTGGACCCGGAGACCGGCAGACTCGCGCTGCACCACCAAGCCCGGCTGCCCGCGGGAAGCGGCCCGCGGCACGTGGCGTTCCACCCGACCAGCCGGTTCGCCTATGTGGCATGCGAACTCGGCAACATCGTCTCAGTCTGCTCCTACCGCGACGGTGTGCTCACCGCAGTACGCGAGGTGCCCGCGACCACTGTGGACGTGCCCGGCGTGCGCAACTATCCCGCCGAGATTCTGGTGTCCGCGGACGGCCGGCATGTGTACCTGTCCAACCGGGGGGCCGACAGCGTCGCGGTGTTCGCCGTCGCCGCGGACGGTGGGCTCATGCCGCTCACCGCGCCGTCCTGCGGCGGCAGCTGGCCCAGGCACATCGGACTGGATCCCACCGGTCAGTACCTGTTCTGCGCCAACCAGAACTCCGGAACGGTGACCAGCTTCGCCGTCGACCCCGTTGCCGGCGGACTGACCCCGGTCGGCACACCGCTGGCCACGCCAAGCCCGGTCTGCACGCTCGCTCTCTGACCGAACGCGGTGGTGACACTGGGTAACGGTTAGATCGACCGTATCGGTTGACCTGGCGTACGTCCTCGGTCGTGGTACGCATAGTGCCATGCATGCAGTCGCCGCTGTCGTCCTCGCGACCTCGCTGTTGTTCAGCGGGGTCCACCAGCCCGCCGAAGTCAACTACGTCGCGCTCGGTGACTCCTACGCCGCCGGCCTTGGAGCCGGTGATTACGACCTCGCCAGCGGCGCCTGCGAGCGCAGTGCACGTGCGTATTCGGCACTGTGGGCCGCCGAGCACTCGGCGACCTACACCTCGGTGGCGTGCAACGGTGCCAGCACCGCCGACGTGATCAGCGGACAGCTGAGCGCGCTCTCGGACGCCACGACGCTGGTGACCATCACGGTGGGCGGTACGGACATCGGCTTCAGCAGCGTGCTCACCGGATGCGTGCTCGGCAGCGACGCCGGGTGCGCGGCCCGGGTCCGTGCCGCGGAGTCAGCCATGACCACCTCGCTGTCGGATGCGTTGGACCGGACCTACCAGGCGATCCGACAGCACGCGCCGTTGGCGACGCTCGTGGTGGTCGGCTACCCGCGCCTGTTCGAGCTCGGACCGTGCCTGTTCGGACTGAGCCTGGCCAAGCGCACCGTGCTCAACGAGGGCGCGGACATGCTCGCAGGAGTCATCGCGGATCGGGCCAAGGTGGCCGGGGCGTTGTTCGCCGACGCACGTCCTGCCTTCGCGGGGCACGGTGTGTGTTCCGGGCACCCCTGGATCCACGGGGTCACGATTCCGCTCGAATCCTCGTACCACCCGACGGCCACGGGCCAGTCCGCGGGTTATCTTCCCCTGCTCGACTCGGTGGCCCGCTGACGGGCGTGCCCGGATCGACCGGCCCGGTCTGCAGACCCCGGACGGCCGCGACGACGGCGGCGCGGTGTCGGGCCAGCCGTTGCGGGGAGGTGGGGTCCTCAGCGGCGAGTCCGCGCAGCGCGGGTGAGGTGGTGGGCCACGTTCTGGCAAGTCCGAGGACCACAGCCAACACGTCCACCGGATGCAGACCGGGGCTGAACGTGTCGGCGGCGCTGGTGAGCATCGAGATCTTGGCCCGGTAAGATTCCTGTTCGGCCACGTCGATCTCGGGCCGTTCGAGCAGCTTCCACGTGGCCAGCCGCAGCAGGTGCGGATGGGCGGTCAGATAGTCGAACAGCGCGCCCGCATAGGCCGGCAGGTCGTATGGGGTGAGCGGCACGGCCTCGGCCAGCGTACGCACGCAGTGCTGCACGACGATGTCGAAGAGTCGGTCCTTGTTGCCGAAGTACACATAGATCAGGCGTTTGTTGGCCTTCGCCGCCTCGGCGATGCGGTCCACTCGTGCCCCGGCGACGCCGCGCTCGGCGAACTCGGCGACCGCCGCCTCGAGGATGCGCGCTTTGGTCGCCGAAGAGCCTTTCGGTGCGACCGGGTCGGGAGGCATGGCACCAGCGTACCAACGTAACTAACTGGTTATTGACGCCCTGACGAGCGTTGTGTCACCCTGGTAACTAACCAGTTAGCTATCGAAGGAGTCCCGCCATGCGGATCGACGGCGCGGTCGCCCTAGTCACCGGCGCGAACCGGGGGATGGGGCAGGCGCTGGCCCAGGAACTGGTGGCGCGAGGGGCGCGCACGGTCTACGCCGCGGCCCGCGATCCCGAGCGCATCGCCGACGAGCGGGTCGTACCGATCAGGCTGGACATCACGGACCCGGACGAGGTGGCCGAGGCCGCCAAGCGGTGCGCGGACACAACGCTGCTGGTGAACAACGCAGGCATCGCCTACGTGGCGCCGTTGATCGGTCCGCCGTCGCTGCGCCGGGCACGGGAGCAGATGGAGACCAACTACTTCGGCACGCTGTCGATGTGCCGGGCGTTCGCGCCGGTCCTGCGGGACAACGGTGGGGGTGCCGTAGTGAACATGCTGTCCATCGTGTCTTTCTTCTCCGCGCCGGGAATGGGGTCGTTCTGCCCGACCAAGGCGGCACTGTGGTCATTGACAAACGGATTGCGGATGGAGCTGCGGGAACAGGGCACGCTTGTGGTGGGCGTGCACGCATCCTTCATCGACACCCGGATGTCCGAGGGAATCGACGGGCCCAAGCACCCACCCGCCGACGTCGCCGCCACGATCCTGGACGCGGTGGCGGCGGGGCGGGAGGAGGTGCTCGCCGACGAGGACACCCGTGAGATGAAAGCGGCGCTGCCGCGTGACCTCGAGCTGATCTATCCCAGACTCGAGAGCGAGTACCACGCGGCAAGTGGCTAGCCGGACACTTCCACCAGGTGGTCAACCGTTTCCGAGCCTATCCAACAGGCTTTGGTAGCGAGGGGTCAGCACGTCCAAGGCCTGATTCACGCCCGCAGTGAGATCTCGATCGCTGAGGTAAGAGTCGATGGCCTTCTGTGCGACAGCTCGCATGGACAGCCCTTCACGCTCGGCTTGCCGCTTGAGGACCTGGAGCTCCTCGTCGCTGAGAGCATCAGCACCATAGGAACGGTGATGTCACTTCTGCGCGCCACCTGAGGTGGGATTGCGGCCGACAGCGGCGCGTGTCGACCACTGGGTCAGACATGCGGAATGACCCCGACGCCGTAGGCCTCGAGGGTCTTGTCCCGTTCGTCGTGCATCAGATACACCGCGAACTGGTCCACCCCGAGAGAAGCCAGCTCCTGCAGCCGCTCCACGTGTGCCGACTCCGGACCAAGCAGGCAGAACCGGTCCACGATCTCGTCGGGAACGAAGTCCACCGACGGATTGCCGGCCCGGCCGTGATGGGAGTAGTCGTAGCCCTGCCTGCCCCGGATGTAGTCGGTCAGCGCGGCGGGAACCGGCCCGCCCTCGCCGTAGCGGGCCACCAGGTCGGCGACGTGGTTTCCGACCATGCCGCCGAACCAGCGCAGCTGGTCACGCTGGTGTGCCAGGTCGGTGCCCACATACGCCGGCGCCGCCACGCAGATCGTGACGCTGTTCGGGTCGCGCCCCGCCTCGGCCGCCGCCGCCCGCACCGACCCGATCGTCCACTCGGCGATGGCCGGGTCGGCGGTTTGCAGGATGAACCCGTCGGCCTGCTCACCGACCATCTTCAGTGCCTTGGGCCCGTAGGCGGCCATCCACATCTCCAGCCTGCCGTCGCGGACCCACGGCAACCGCACGGGGGTGTCGTGCAGGATGGCCTCGCGGCCCTCGGCAAGGTCCTTGATGACACGCATCGCCTCGGCGAGGGTGGCCAGCGTGGCCGGCCGCTGACCGATCACCCGCCGTGCCGAGTCACCCCGGCCGATACCGCACACTGTGCGGTTGCCGAACATGTCGTTGAGGGTGGCGAACAGCGAGGCGATGACCGACCAGTCACGGGTGCTCGGATTGGTCACCATCGGGCCGACGACCAGTTTCGAGGTGGCGGCCAGTATCTGGGAGTAGATGACGAACGGTTCCTGCCACAGCACGCACGAGTCGAAGGTCCAACCGTAGTCGAAGCCGCTGTCCTCGGCGGTCCGCATGAGTTCGACGACCTTCCGCGCCGGGGGGTCGTTCTGCAGCACAACACCGAAGTCCATGATCGATCCTTTAGTTCAGGTACTGGTTGAGCTCGCGCGCGAGGAACTTGCCGTGCCCCTTGGCGCCGTGGAAACCGGTGCCGTCGACGACGATCCGGCCGCGGGAGAGCACTGTGTCCACCTTGCCGGTGATCTCCATGCCCTCATACGCCGAGTAGTCCACGTTCATGTGGTGAGTTGCCGCTGACAGCGTCTGGGTCGCCTTCGGGTCGTACACCACGATATCGGCGTCGGCGCCTGGAGCGATCACGCCCTTGCGTGGGTACAGCCCGAACATCCTGGCGGGAGTCGTCGAGGTGACCTCCACCCACCGCGACAGCGTCAGCTGGCCGGCGACGACACCCTGATAGATCAGGTCCATCCGGTGCTCGACTCCCGGCATCCCGTTGGGAATCTTGGAGAAGTCACCCCTGCCGAGTTCCTTCTGCTCGACAAAGCAGAACGGGCAGTGGTCGGTCGACACCACGGACAGGTCGTTGGTGCGCAGGCCCTGCCACAGTGCGCCCTGGTGCTCCTTGGGGCGCAGCGGCGGTGAGGCCACATACTTGGCGCCCTCGAAATACGGCTTCGCCATGTCCTCGAGGGACAGGAACAGGTACTGGGGACAGGTTTCGGCGAACACGTTCTGTCCGGTGTCGCGGGCCGCGGCCACCGCCTGCAGCGCCTGAATCGCGGACAGATGCACGATGTAGAGCGGCGCGCCGGTCACCCTGGCCAGCGCGATCGCGCGATGGGTCGCCTCGCCTTCCAGCTCAGGCGGCCGTGTCAGCCCGTGCTGTACCGGGTCGGTCAGCCCGCTGGCCAGTGCCTGTGCGACGAGCTGGTCGATCGCGATGCCGTTCTCCGCATGCATCATGATTGTGCCGCCATTGTCGGCGGCACGCTGCATCGCCAGCAGGATCTCCCCGTCGGTGGAGTAGAAGACGCCCGGATAGGCCATGAACATCTTGAAGGTGTTCACCCCGGCGTCGATACAGGCGTCCATCTCCTTAAGCGTGCCGTCGTTGACGTCGGACACGATCATGTGGAAGCCGTAGTCGATGGCGCAGTTACCGTCCGCCTTCTCGTGCCATCGGTCCAGAGTGGACAGAAGTGTGCCGCCCTTGGGCTGCACCGCGAAGTCCACGATGGTCGTGGTGCCGCCCCAGGCCGCCGCGATGGTTCCGGTCTCAAAGGTGTCCGCGGAGAACGTTCCGCCGAAGGGCATCTCCATGTGGGTGTGTGCGTCGATGCCACCGGGGAGCACGTACTTGCCGGCCGCGTCGACTACCCTGTCCGCGGTGGTGGCGAGGCCCTTGGCGGCCGCGCTGTCCCGTGCGGCGACGGCGGCCACCCGCTCGCCGTCGACAAGGACGTCGGCCTCGGCGGCGCCCGTCGCGCTGAGTACCGTCCCGTTTCGGATCAGGATGCCCATCATCGTCCCCACATCACGGTTGTACGAGTGACTGGTACGTGTCCGGCCGGCGGTCCCGGTAGAACGCCCACAGGTCGCGGACCTCGGCCAGCCTGTCCATGTCAAGGTCGCGCACGACGACCTCGTTGTCGGTGTCCGAGGCGGCCTCGCCGACGAGCTGCCCGCGCGGATCGACGAAGTAGGACTGCCCGTAGAAGTCGTTGTCCCCGAGGGGTTCGACCCCGACCCGGTTGATCGCGCCAACGTAGTACTCGTTGGCGACGGCGGCGGCCGGCTGCTCAAGGCGCCACAGGTACTGCGACAGTCCCCGGCTGGTGGCGGAAGGGTTGAACACGATTCGCGCGCCGCCGAGGCCGAGCGCGCGCCAGCCCTCCGGGAAGTGCCGCTCGTAGCAGATGTACACGCCGATCTTGCCGACCGCGGTGTCGAACACCGGGTAACCGCCATTGCCCGGCCGGAAGTAGAACTTCTCCCAGAATCCCTTCACCTGGGGGATGTGGTTCTTGCGGTGCTTTCCGAGGTAGCGTCCGTCGGCGTCGATCACAGCCGCGGTGTTGTAGTAGACGCCGGGCTGTTCCTGCTCGTACATCGGCACGACGAGCACGACGCCGTGCCGATGCGCCACCTCGCGCATCAGCTCCGTTGTTGGCCCGTCGGGGATCTGCTCGGTGTAGGAGTAGTAGTCCGCGTCCTGAACCTGGCAGAAGTAGGGGCCGTAGAACAGTTCCTGCAGGCACACGACTTGGGCGCCCTGAGAGGCCGCGTCGGCGATCGCGTTGACAGCGCCCGCGATCATCGACTCCTTGTCACCGGTCCACCGTTGCTGGACCAGTCCGGCTCTGATGATCTGTGCCACCTGTGTTCTCCTTCGTGTGTGCGGCGTCGGGGTGTCGCCCGGATCCTCAGTCCTCGCCAGCGGGGAGCGGGACGGTCAGGACGGGCCGAGGCTGTGCCGCCGGCCGGGACAGCAGCAGGTAGGTGAGGAACGCGGCGACGAGTCCGGTCACCCAACTGTAGTCGTAGAACGGTTTGAGCACGGGGATCAGTCCGCCAGCGGGGAACGGCCCGCCCTGGCCCGTGGCCGAGTACGCGCCGCCGACGGCGAGCACCGCACCGACGGCGACCGCGACGAGGGCCCGCCAGTTCCAGCCGTGAGCGAACCAGTATGCGCCGCCGTCGCGGTACAGGTCGACAAGGTTGAGCCGAGTTCGCCCCACCACCCAGTAGCCGGCGATCAGCACACCGGCGACCGGGGCGAGCGCCCCGCCGTAGAAGTTCAGCCACGCGAAGATGTAGACGTTCGGATCGCCGATCAGCCGCCACGGCTGGATCAGCACGCCGATCACGCCGGTGATCAGTCCACCGGTGGCAAAGGTGATCCTGCGCGGAAAGGCGTTGGAGAAGTCATAGGACGGGCTGACCACG
>JAFAZC010000203.1 GCA_019239965.1 Kutzneria sp.
CGCCTACCGGGTCGTGCAGGAAGGTTTGACCAACGTGCACAAACACGCCGGTGGTGCTCGTACCGAGGTCACCCTGCGATTCCTCGCCGACTCGCTGGACGTGTCCGTCGTCAACGACGCGCCGCCGCTGACGATTGACGCGGGTCTGCCCAGTGGTGGGCACGGATTGACCGGCCTGCGGGAGCGGATGGCGTTGCTCGGTGGGGAGTTCCGATCAGGACCGCGGCCTGGTGGCGGATTCGAGATGACGGCCATGATCAAGATCGCCGAGTCGTGCCGGTGATCAGGGTGGTGATCGTCGACGATGAGGAGCTGATGCGGGCGGGCCTGCGTACGATGCTGGAGGCCGACGAGGAGATCAGCGTGGTCGGCGAGGCCCGCGACGGTGACGAGGCGGTCGAGGCCGTGCGGCGACACCGGCCGGCGGTCGTGCTGATGGACATCCGGATGCCACGCGCGGACGGGCTCACCGCGACCAGGACGCTCGGCCGGTTGCCGAATCCGCCCCAGGTGATCGTGCTCACCACGTTCGACCTCGACGAGTACGTGCACGCCGCACTGCGCGCCGGCGCGGTCGGGTTCCTGTTGAAGGACACTCCGCCGCGGGAACTGATCAGAGCCGTGCACGTGGTGGCGGCCGGCCACGCGATGCTCGCCCCCGCGGTGACCAGACGCCTCATCGCCACCTTCACCGAGCGCGACTCGCCCGTCGGCGACCAGGCGCGGCGGAAGCTGGGCACCTTGACCAACCGCGAGCGGGAGGTGCTCGAGCTCCTCGGCCGTGGGCTGTCCAACAGCGACATCGGCCAGCGGCTGTACATGAGCCCGGCCACGGTGAAGACGCACGTGAGCCGGACGCTGGCGAAGCTCGAGCTCGCCAACCGGGTGCAGGCGGCGATCTTCGCGCACGACGCCAACCTGGTCGACGGCCACTGACCGGCCCTGCCCTCAGGCTCCCGCCAGCCGCAGCGTTTCACGGGCGGCCGCCACCGCTTGTCCGGCATACGCCCTACCGAACAGCACGACGTGCACCAACAGCGGGAACAGTTGATGCAACGGAACGCGGTGGAGCCAGCCCTCTGCCAGCGGCGCCGTGTCGAGGTAGCCGTCGAACACGCGGTCCAGGTGCGGGCAGCCGAAGAGGCGCAACATCGCGAGATCGGTTTCCCGGTGGCCGCCGTGCGCGGCGGGATCGATCAGCCAAGCCCGCCCATCGGCGCCCCAGTACACGTTGCCCGACCAGAGGTCGCCATGCAGCCGCGCGGGCGGTTCCGGCGGGCCCGCCACCTCTGATATCCGCTCGCAGACCTGGCTGAACAGGGCGGCCTCCGCGGTACTCAGCGTCGCCGAGTCCGCCGCGGACCGCAGGTAGGGCTCGATCCGGTGCTCGGCGTACCAGTCCGGCCACTTCGACGCCGGCCGGTAACTCATGGCGGCGCGGCCGATCCAGCCGCTGGCCGGTGCGCCGGGAGGAGCCGCGCCCAAAGCGGTTGCGCCCGTTCTGTGCAACGCCGCCAACTCCCGCCCGAATCTCTCGGCGGCCGCCGCTGTCGCCGGACCGGGGGTGATCCTGTCGACGACCAGCCAGTTGTCGTCGTAACCACGGACACCTGGCACCGCGACCGTGCCGGACTCGGCCAGCCAGTCCAATGACGTGGCCTCCGCCCTTGTGGCCCCTGGTCCCACCGCGGACTTGGCGACGACGAGGGTGCCCTCAGCCAGGGTGACCTCGAAGACTCCGGGCCCCAACGGCCGTGCCGAGACGGCATCGGCACCGGTGATCTCGGTGACGGTCGTGCGCACGTCCGTCATGACACGGTGTCCCGAACGAGCCCGAGCAGGCCGGGGGAGGCCGCCTCGATCATCGCGAGCACCCGCTCGAAGCCCTCCGGGCCGCCATAGTAGGGGTCCGGGACGTCGAGATCCCCCGTCGCGTCCGGATCGAACGACCTGAGCAGCCGGATCCGGTTCAGGCCCGGTGCCAGCCTTCGCAGTGCCCGCAGGTGGCTGGAGTCCATCGCCACCAGCAGGTCGGCACCGAGATGATGTCCGTCGACCTGGGTGGCGACATGATCGGTCGGGTAGCCGTGCGCGGCGAGCGTCCTGACCGCGCGGTCGTCGGCTGGCTCGCCGACGTGCCACGGGCCGATTCCGGCGCTGGTCACCTCCACGAAGGCGGCAAGGCCGGCCCGGTCGAGATGGTCGGCGAACACCAGCGCGGCCATGGGAGACCGGCAGATGTTGCCCGAGCAGACGAAGGTGACATGCATGCCGTCTAGACTTCCACGTGATGACGAGCCAGCTGTCCCGCCGGGCACTCCTGCGCCACCACGGCGACGTCGACGCCACACCGGGGCTCGCTGACTTCGCGGTCAACGTCCGGCTGGACAGGCCACCCGGGTGGCTCAGCGATCGGCTGGCCGCTGCCCTCGGACGGCTGGGCCGCTATCCGTCGGCGGCTGACGACGCTGTCGCTCGCGAGGCGGTCGCCGACCGGCACGACCGGCACGCGGATCACGTGCTGATCCTCAACGGCGCTGCCGAGGGGTTCACGCTGCTGCCCCTGCTCAAGCCGCGGCTGGCCGCGGTCGTGCACCCCTCGTTCACCGAGCCCGAGGTCGCACTCGCCGACGCGGGCGTGCCGATTCGCAGGGTCCAGCTCGATCCCGAGGACGGCTTTCGCCTGCGACCCGAGCTTGTCCCGGACGAGGCTGACCTCGTTGTGGTCGGCAACCCGACGAACCCGACATCGGTACTGCATCCGGCGCGGGCACTTGTGGAACTGGCCAAGCCCGGGCGGACAGTCGTGGTCGACGAGGCGTTCATGGACTCGGTGCCGGGTGAGGCGGAGTCCCTCGCGTGTGTTGATCTGCCCGGGCTGCTCGTGTTCCGCAGCCTGACCAAGACTTGGGCACTGCCTGGTCTGCGCGTCGGGTATGCCGTCGGCAGGCCGGCCCTGTTGGCACGAATTGCGGCCTATCGTCCACAGTGGCCAGTGGGAACGCTGGCGCTGGAAGCCGTGCTCGCGTGCAGCGGACCGGCTGCGGTGGCCGAGGCGCGGTCAGCAGCCGTCGAAACATGCGCACACCGTGTGTCGTTCGGCGCGGCGCTCGCCGAAGTTCCCGGCGTTCATGTGTACCAGCCGGCTTACGCGCCCTTTCTGCTGTTGCGGGTTCCCGGCGGTGATCGAGTGCGCGGGGCACTGCGGGACAGAGGGATCGCCGTCCGGCGCGGTGACACTTTTCCCGGACTCGACAGTGATTATCTCCGGGTCGCGGTCCGGTCACCGGAGCGAACCGCGCCACTGCTGACCGCGATGCGGGAGGTGCTGACATGACGACGGTCGGCGAGATCGTCAACGTGCTGGAACGGGCCTACCCGCCCAGCCTGGCGGAGTCGTGGGACGCGGTCGGACTGGTCTGCGGTGACCCTGACGAGACTGTGCGGGCGGTGCTGTTCTGCGTCGATCCGGTCGAGTCGGTTGTGGACGAGGCGCTGCGGACCGGAGCGGGGCTCATCATCGCGCACCATCCACTGTTGCTGCGGGGGGTTCACGGTGTGCCGGCCGACGACCCGAAGGGACGGGTGGTGCACCGGCTGATCCGCGCGGGCATCGGGCTGTTCTGTGCGCACACCAACGCTGACTCCGCCAATCCAGGTGTGTCCGACGCCCTGGCCGACGCGCTCGGCCTCACCGTCACCGGGCCGCTGTGTCCGTCTGAGCCAGGCGCGCGGACCGGCATCGGCCGGCTCGGGGAACTACCGGCGACGGAGACGCTCGCCAGTTTCGTCCGGCGGGTCGCCGACCGGCTGCCGGCCACCGCGTGGGGTGTGCGGGCAGCTGGCGATCCAGATCGTCCAATCAGGACGGTCGCGGTCTCCGGCGGAGCCGGCGACTCCTATCTCGGCAACGCGGTGAGGGCGGGGGCCGACGCCTACGTGACCGCCGACCTGCGGCATCATCCTGCCGGCGAGCACATGGCGGCAGGCACAAGACAGCCAGCTCTCGTCGACGTCGCGCACTGGGCGAGCGAGTGGCCATGGTGTCAGCAGGCGGCCGATGTGGTCGGCTCGGCACTTGCGGGTACCGTCGACACCTTCGTCTCCACTCAGCCGACTGACCCGTGGACGCTGCACGCGCGTCGCATGGATCGCAACGAGCCTTAAAGGAGGCCACCGAGTGAAAGCCGACTCCGCGGTGCAGCGTCGATTGCTCGACCTGGCCGAAGTGGACGCCGAGTTGAGCCGAGTGAACCACCGCCGCCGCACGCTGCCCGAGACCGCCGAGATCACCGAAGCGGAGCGGAACGTGCAGGCGAAACGGGATGCGCTCGTCACGATCGAGACCCGGCTCGGCGACCTCAACCGGGACTCCAGGCGGCAGGAGACCGAGATCGAGCAGGTCAGGGCGAGATACGACCGGGATCAGGGGTTGCTCACCGGCGGGACGCTCGGCGCCAAGCAGTTGGCGGATCTCGAACATGAGGTCGGCACACTGCGGCGGCGGCAGGCCGCAC
>JAFAZC010000060.1 GCA_019239965.1 Kutzneria sp.
GCGGTGGGCTGTTCGTCCGGCAGATCCACCACTGGGCGGCCCTGCTGTTCATGGCGGCGATCCTCACGCACATGGCCCGGATCTTCTTCACCGGAGCATTCCGCCGTCCCCGGGAGATGAACTGGGTGATCGGCATCTTGCTGTTCACCCTGGGCATGGCGGAGGGCTTCGCCGGTTACTCCCTGCCCGACGATCTACTGTCGGGCACCGGCCTACGGATCATGTCCGGCGTTGTCCTGTCGATCCCCGTGGTCGGGACCTGGTTGCACTGGCTGGTGTTCGGCGGTGAATACCCCGGCGACGTCATCGACGACCGCCTGTACATCGCCCACGTGCTGATACTGCCCGGCCTGGTCCTGGCTTTGATGGCCGTACACCTCGGCGTGGTGTGGTACCAGAAGCACACCCAGTTCCCGGCCGTAGGCCGCACCGAACACAATGTCGTTGGCGTCCGCATCGTGCCGAAGTTCGCGCTCAAGAGCGGCGCCTTCTTCACCTCGGTCGTCGGGGTCCTCGCGTTGTTGGGCGGGGTGGCTCAGATCAACCCGATCTTTCTCTACGGCCCCTACAACCCGGGCATAGTCTCGGCCGGATCCCAGCCCGACTGGTATGTCGGCTGGTTGGAGGGATCACTGCGGGTTATGCCGGCGTGGCCGATCATTCTGTTCCAGCACTACCGGATCCCCCCGCCATTCTGGGCTGCGGTGGTCCTGCCCGTGGTGATGATCGGTGTGGCCGCGATCTACCCATGGATCGAGAAGCGGCTCACCGGAGACCGTGCTCACCACAACTTGCTGCAACGCCCCAGGGACAATCCGATCCGGACCGGGATCGGAGTCATGGCGCTCACGTTCTTCGTGACCCTTCTGCTGACGGGGGGCAACGACATTTTCGCGGACAAGTTCGACATCTCGCTTGATGCCACCGTATGGCTGGGGCGCGTCGGGCTGCTCCTGCTGCCGCCGCTGGCCTATCTTGCCACCTATCGGTTGTGCCTCGGCCTGCAGCGCAGGGAACGGCAAGTGCTGGAGCACGGTATCGAGACCGGTATTCTCAAGCGGTCGGTGGACGGGGGCACCAGTGACATCCACCAGCCGCTTGGCCCGGTCGATGAGCACGGCGAGCCCGAACCGCTGCCGTATCAGGGGGCGCGGGTGCCACGCCGGATGAACGAACTCGGCGTGGCCGGCACAGCGGTCAACGGGTCGCTGCTACGTCCAGACCCGCCGGAGGAGACGATAGCCCTGGGCGACGCACGGGAATCGCAGCAGCGATTGTGGCAGCGCAGGCAGGCTGAGCAGGCCGATACGAGGGAGCGGCGGCACGAGTTGTGAGACGGTGTCGTGTGCACCGGTTCGCGCGGCGTGCAGAGAGGCGCGGTGCGCAGAAAGGCCGCCTCACGCCCTGTCGGTTGGCAAGCTCGGTGACTCCGCCGCATCCTGCGTGTCCAGAAGGGCCCGCGCCTCCGGGTAGCGGTTGAGTAACTCGTCGAATATCGGCGTCTCGGTGTTCACAGGTGCGTCGGTACCCCGCCGAAGACACAGCCAACCGCGGTGACCAGCGGATTGCGCTGTCTGCTGCCAAGCCACCGCCGGTTGGCGGCATGCCGTTCGAAGCCGGTGAGCTGCCTGCTCACCGAATGGTGAGCAGGATCAGCGGACAATCTGACGTGGTCGACGGGCTGTGGTGACGCACCAGGTGGCCGCGGCAAGGGCGTCCAGGGTGGCGGCGCGGCGCCATCGCCGGTCGACCGCGGCCAGTGCGAGACAGGTGGCCGCGTGCAGTGCGTCCGCGGCCGAGCCCCACCGTCTTACCGTCAGGCGCGGCATAAACCTGGTCAGCAATGCCTGTAGTACGTGCCGCATGCCCAACACACGCACCACACGGCTGGCGGTCGGCGAAGCGGGTGCGCCGGCGGCCGTGCCGACGCTGTCGGGGCGGGTGACCAGGAGGAGACCCCAGATCAGTCGCGCCACCAGAAGCCCGGTCATCTGCGCGGCCCCCGCACGAGGTCGGCCAGTGAACCGGCGGCGCTGGTGCCCACTACGGCAGCGAGCGCGCCGCGATGCTGGGACATCCATAGTTGCGGGCTGACGACGACTTGTTCGGGCCGGGCTGGCATGAGATCACCTCACAGACTGTGTGGGGCAAGTGATGGACCCGGCGCGGCCATGATCGGGAACGCCGCGTCGGGCGGCACAGGAATACCCCGGGCGGCGCCGTCCAAGCGGCCGGAGTGGTCGAGACGGAAACGTAGTCGCTCTGGCATGTACCCGCCTCCGGCGGTGCATGCCCGTGGTGATGCGCTTACCCGACCACGGTCCGGGGTAGACCCGCGGTGGAGGTAGTGACAGTGTCACCAGAACACGAGGCAATTGATCCTCTTGCCCACGGCTCCAACACTCTCGCTTTCCGGCGCGGCAGGTGGGTCCTGCTGGCGCAGGGCGTGCTACTCATCGCGCTGGGTTGCTGGGCATTGGCGAGTGGCCTGCGTGACGGCGGTGATCGGGGCACGCTGTTCGTCGTCTTCCACATCACCGTTGTGCAGGCGGCGGTGTTGTTGGGATGGGGCGTGGTGACGCTGGCCTGCACCCTGACGCGGCCGGCGGCCGCCACCCTCGCGTGTGTCCAGGCGATGGGCTTTTGGGTGCTGTTCATCCTGGCTTCGACCATTCAGGATGCCGGGTTCTGGCAGGTGCTTCTGGGATACGACCCTCGGGACGCGTTTGTTTACCTGATCCTGTCAGTGCTCGGCTTGGTCATGGTGTTGTGGTTGTTCGCGCGTGCACTCACCGATCCCAACTGGCCGGGCAGCGTATCCAAGTGACGGTCATTCCGCTGGCGGCATTGCCGCGATGCCGATGAGGTAGGCACCTCGAGTTTGGCGGCACTCCACCGGTGGTAGCCCGACTTCGTCAGCGCCGGAAGGGAGCCGCGCGTGGTCGAACACGAATGGCGTTCGGATTCATCGAGCGGCTCCCGGTGGAGGACGAGGTGACGGTTTCCAAGCCTGTCGCCCCCGGGCCGGTTCCCTTTCGAGCTCGACGTTCACCCAAAGGATCGGTTCTCGAACAGGTCTTGTTCACTACCGATCACAAGCAGATCGGCCTGCTCTACCTGACGACCACATTCGGATTCTTCCTCGTCGGCGGGGTGCTGGCACTGTTGATGCGTACCGAGCTGGCGCAGCCGGGAATGCAGTTCCTCTCCCCGGAGCAGTACAACCAGCTGTTCACCATGCACGGCACGATCATGCTGCTGCTGTACGCGACGCCGAACGTGTTCGGGTTCGCCAACGCGGTGCTTCCGCTGCAGATCGGCTCGCCGGACGTGGCGTTCCCGCGGCTGAACGCGCTGTCGTACTGGCTTTACCTGTTCGGCGGGCTGATCGTGGTGTCCGGCTTCGTCACGCCGGGTGGGGCCGCGGACTTCGGCTGGTTCGCCTACGCGCCGCTCAACGAGGTGGCACACTCACCGGGCATTGGCGGAGACCTGTGGGCGGCAGGGCTGATCGTCAGCGGACTGAGCACGATCCTCGGCGCGGTCAACATGATCACCACTGTGGTATGCCTGCGTGGCCCCGGTATGACGATGTTCCGAATGCCGATCTTCACCTGGAACATTCTGTTCACCTCGTTTCTGGTGCTCTCGGCGTTCCCGGTATTCACCGCGGCGCTGTTCGGGCTGCTTGCCGACCGCCACCTGGGTGCGCACGTGTTCGACCCGGCCAATGGCGGGGCGATCCTCTGGCAGCATCTGTTCTGGTTCTTCGGCCACCCGGAGGTCTACATCGTCGCGCTGCCCTACTTCGGCATCGTCTCGGAGATCTTCCCGGTGTTCAGTCGCAAGCCGCTGTTCGGCTACAAGGGACTGATCTTCGCCACCATCACGATCGCGATCCTGTCGATGATGGTGTGGGCACATCACATGTTCGCCACTGGCGCGGTGCTGCTGCCATTCTTCTCCTTCACCAGCTTCCTGATCGCGGTACCGACGGGGATCAAGTTCTTCAACTGGATCGGCACGATGTGGAAGGGGAACCTGACCTTCGAGACGCCGATGCTGTTCTCCGTCGGCTTCCTTCTGACCTTCCTGTTCGGCGGGTTGTCAGGGGTTCTGCTGGCCTCGCCGCCGCTGGACTTCCACGTCACCGACACGTACTTCGTCGTCGCCCACATGCACTATGTGCTGTTCGGCACGATCGTGTTCGCTACGTTCGCCGGCATCTATTTCTGGTTTCCCAAGATGACGGGCCGGATGCTGGACGAGCGGTTGGGCAAGCTGCAGTTCTGGACCACGTTCATCGGTTTTCACCTGACGTTCCTGGTGCAACACTGGTTGGGGGCGGAGGGTATGCCCCGCCGCTACGCCGACTACCAGGCCACCGATGGGTTCACCGCACTGCACATGGTCTCCACCGTCGGCTCGTACGTCCTGGGCCTTTCGATGCTGCCGTTCATCTGGAACGTGGTCCGCAGCTACCGCTACGGCGAGCCGGTGGATGTCGACGATCCCTGGGGCTACGGCAACTCACTGGAGTGGGCAACCTCGTGCCCTCCGCCGCGGCACAACTTCACCTCGCTGCCCCGCATCCGCTCCGAGCGTCCGGCCTTTGACCTGCACTACCCGCACGTCGCAGGCAAGCGAGACAGCGGCTGACCTCTACCTGCTGCTACCACCGAGGAAGTGGAGGGCTGAGTAGTGTCCGGTTTCCTGCATGTCCTGCGCGAGTACGCGCTCCTCGCTGATGGCCACCGAGGCGCATTGTGCGGCCCCGACGGTGACATCGTGTGGCTGTGCGCACCTCAGTGGCACGACGACGCCGTGTTCGCCGCCTTGCTCGGTTGGTGGCGGCAGCTATACCGTCCACCCCGTCGGCCCCTTCGTGTGGGGTGGTCACTACGAGGGGAACACCCTCATCTGGCGGCAGCGTTGGGTTACCCAGCGGGGAATCACCGAGTGCCGGGACGCGCTCGCTTTTCCCGGCGACGCACGGCAGATCGTGCTGCTACGCCAGATCGTCGCGGCCGAGCAGGACGCACACGTCCGGGTCCGACTGGATCCGCGAGCGGCGTTCGGCGTCGAGCCGATTCGGGATCTCCGTCTCGTGGGCGGCCGTTGGACAGGCCGCACCGGGGACCTCACCCTGCGCTGGTCGGGTGCGTCGCAAGCCCGCGTCACAGCCGACGGCGCACTCGAAATAGAGATCGTGGTGCCGCACGGTTGTCGTCACGACCTGGTGCTTGAGCTGACCGTCGGAGAATTGGGGAAACCTGTCGTCGCCGACGAGGTATGGGAGGCTACCCGTGAAGCGTGGGTGAACACGGTGCCGAGCTTCGACGGTGTGGTCGGTGCCGGTGACGTCGGGCACTCCTACGCGGTGCTGCGTGGCTTGACCCGACCGCACGGCGGCATGGTCGCCGCGGTGACCACGTCACTGCCGGAGCGCGCCGATCAGGGTCGCAACTACGACTACCGCTACAGCTGGATCCGTGATCAGTGCTACGCCGGTCTCGCCGCCGCGAGCCACGGCGACGATGCCTTGCTCGACAACGCGCTGGAATTCGTGGTGGGCCGTGTGCTCGAGGACCGTGACGCGCTCAAGCCGGCCTACTGCGTCACCGGGGAACCGGTCCCCGACGAACGACAACTCGACCTGCCAGGTTATCCCGGTGGGCAGCAGGTCGTGGTCGGCAACAAGATCACCAACCAGTTCCAGCTGGACAGTTTCGGAGAGATCCTGCAACTGCTGGCAGCCGGTGGCCGCCACCATGCGCTCGAGGCGGACCACAGCCGCGCGGCCCGCCTCCTGGTCGACGCCGTCGACCGCCGGTGGCGCGAACGCGACGCGGGGATCTGGGAACTCCGCCCAAACTGGTGGACCCACTCCCGGTTGTCCTGCGTCGCCGGGCTCCGTGCCATCGCCGCCGTGCCGGGACTGGGAGACACGCCGAGGCGCGCGGTCAGGCTGGCCGACGCCATCCTGACCGAAACCACCCGGCGCTGTCTGGACCCTCGCGGTTACTGGCGGCAGACTCCGGACACCGCCAAGGTCGACGCCGCCCTCCTGCTTCCCGCGGTGCGCGGAGCCGTCCCCGCCGACGACCCCCGCACGTCGGCCACATTGGCCAAGGTCCGCGAGACCTTGTCGGTCGACGGCTTCGTCTACCGCTACCACCACGACTCGTCACGGCTCGGCGAGGTCGAGGGAGCGTTCCTGCTGACCGGCTTCTTCGCCGCGCTCGCCGAACTTCACCAGGGCAACGACACCGACGCCTTCCGCTACTTCGAACGCAACCGCAGCGCGTGCGGGCCGCCGGCACTGCTAGCTGAGGAGTACGACGTCGAGCAACACCAGCTGCGCGGCAACCTTCCGCAGGCCTTTGTGCACGCGCTGCTGGTCGAGTGTGCGGTGCGGCTGACGCCCTGTCACCGTTCAGCGTGAGCGACGCAGCCGGATGAAGCCGGTCGCGACCCCAGCGCCGACCCCGGCGGTCGGTATCCCGACGAAGGCGGGATAGGCGGGACTGACGTAGCGCAGCAGTGACGTGGCGAACAAGCCTGCCAGAACGGCGAAGACGGCGACGCCGGAAATCAGACCGGCGCGCCAGAGCGTGCGCTCGACCTGCTGCTGACCGAGTGGCATGCCACCGAGGCGGCGTTGTCGCACGGCATCCCAGCAGACGCCTTGGCCTGTCTCGGTTCCGCACTGTTCGCGGCGGTTGACCAGCGGTCCGCCGCGTCGCTGCGGGGTTATCTGCAAGATCATTCAGCGGCGGTGTCGACAAGGGAACGATTTCGCGGCGAGCTCGCCGCGCTGCTGTTGTCCGGCGGTGCGGCCGCCGCGAGCATTCGGGCCGCCGCGGCACGAGCACACTGGCCCATTCCACGCGAGACCGCCGCCGTGCTCGCCGACCCGGACAATGAGGTCGCCAGGGCCCTGCTGAGTTCGACGGTGACACCTGCCTTCGGTTGTGCCAGAGGGATACACTGATCGCGATCGTGCCCGACCTGAACGGGCCCGGACGTCGCGACCGGCTGAAAACCGCGCTGCGCGGCGCCGGCATCGTGATCGGTCCGGCCGTGTCGGCTGACACGGCTCCCGACCAGCCTGTCAGTGGCCAAGACCGGGGCATGTCTGCGCGGTGCCGGATTGCTCACCGACGATCCGCTGTTCACCGACGAACACGTGGACACGCTGATCGTGCACTAGGACGACCGGCTGCTCGCCGCCTTGCGGCGATGAGGTTCACCGCGATCACCTCATGGACGCGCACGTCCGCCACCGTGGCCGGCCGGTCCGGATCCCGGCCATGCAGAATCAGCCGCGCGCCGGTGCGGGCAAGCCGGCGGGCGAGTGCCGCTCCTATGCCGGACGATGCCCCGGTCACGAGTACAGCGCTGTCGGCCAGCCGCACGGCGCTCAGCCGGCCACGTCCGCGAGCCTGCCCAACCGCAGCACGATCCCCTCCCGCCGGAGGCATCGGCGGAACCAGTGCAACGACAGCAACGCGGCGGATGTGACGAGCGTGTACGACCCGGCCGTGCTGAATACGAGAAAGTCGCCCAGTGTCGCTTCAGCCAGCGCCACCAGCGTGCCAACGCCGTTGACGGCGAACACCAGCGCCCACAGCAGCGACATCCGCTGGAAGAATCGGTGCACCCGCGGATGCCCGGACAGCGTGTCAGGGAAGGCGCAGAAGTCCTTCGCGAGCCTGGCCAGGAACGGCCGCCGCAACGGCGCCGAGGCGAGCAGCGCGGCCGCGAGGAGGAAGTTCTGCAGGGTTGGCTGCAGGAAGTACAGCAGGGCGCTCCCGGTCAGCAGCCCGACGACGGTCCGCCCGACCAACACTACGGTAGTGATCACGAGCACCGCGGGTACCGGTTTGCGGCGGGCCACCCGCCATCCGACCGCCGTCAGCGACCAGGACAGCGCGGCGACCACCGCGCCGGAGAAACCCGTGAGCGCGAACAGAAGGTAGAACAGTCCGGCCGGTACCAGTGCGGCCTCGAGTAGATGCCAGGCAAGTACTCGCGGAGACGGGAGGTGAATCGCCAACTGTCGCGTCACGGGCCGCCTTACTTCCTCTCCCTGGATGTCGGGGTCAGGATACCCACTCCTGGACCGTTCGCGGGTGTCGCGGTTCCCAGGCTCCGCGACGAGACGTCGCGGGAATTGCTGTGTACCAACCCGATCGGCCTTTCCTACCATGCTCACCGGACGGACCGAACGCTCTCGCTTCTCTTGATCAAAGTCAGTCGTGAGCTACTACGACGAGTGCCAGGCAGGTACGGGACCGGCTGTTGGGCGGCTGGTTACCGGTTCGACGATGGCCGCCTCATACTCGGTGCGGACTGGGCCCTGTGTCGACGTCGGGGTGGCTGCTGAGCCGGGTTGACTGTGTTGTCCGCGTGATCGTTACGGGTGATCACGACGACCTGCGGCCCGGTGCGGGTCAATGCGCTCGCACGTGGCTTTCCTCCAGTGAGAGGCCGCGCTGTCGCCCTTCGATGATCGACCAGAACCGGGAGCACGTCATGGGCTCGCCGGCTGGGCACTGCCGACCGTGCTCGAGTGCGGTGCGGGCCACCTCGATACGGTGCTGCCGCTCGGCAAGCTCAGCCAACCTGTGATCGATCATCTCCCGCCGGCATTGCCGCCCGCCTGCAAGGAAACGCCCGATCTCGGCCAGCGAGAACCCGATCTCGCGGAAGAAGAGGATCACTCCAACGTCTCTGACCGCGGACACGGCATAACGCCGTCATCCCGCCACCCGAGCCGCCGGCCGCACCAATCCGAGGTCGTCGTAGTACCGCAGCGTGCTCGTCGGCACGCCGGTACGTTCGGACAGCTCGCCGATGGACAACAACGTCGGCGTGCCCGACGAAACCGGGGGGCGTCCGGCAACAGGCTCGGTAGCAGACATTGACTTCAAGTCTACTCGAAGTGCTTTGCTCACCTGATGGACATCGAGCAGAGGGTGGTGGGCCGCATCATGCGATGGTGGGCCCGTCACGGGGGGTTGGCACAGTTCCACCAGCCGACCGGAGCCGTCGGGCACGTCGCTGGCTGGATCATGGGCCGACGCTCATCCAACGTGGCGCGCAACCGCTGGGCGGTGCGGCTTCTCGACGTCCAGCCGACCGACCGCGTCATCGAACTCGGCTGCGGGCCCGGCGTGGCCCTTGCTGCCCTCGCCACCCGGGCGATCCGGGGGCTGGTGGTCGGCGTCGACCACTCGCCGGTCATGATCCGCCAGGCCCGTCGCCGCAACAGGGCCGCCATACGGGCCGGACGGATACGCCTGATCCACATGCCGGTCGAGCGTCTGTCCATCAGCGGCGGGCCATTCAACGCCGCGCTCGCGGTCAACACAGTCGGCATGTGGCCCGACCCGGCCGCCCGGCTCCGCGAGCTCGCCCGGTGGTTGCAGCCCGGCGGGCGTGTCGCTCTGGTATCCCAGCCCCGCTGCCCGGGCGCGACCGCGGCGACTTCGGAGGCGGCCGCCAGCGAGCTGGCAGCCATGCTGACCGAGGCTGGATTCGAGCACCTCCGAACCGAAATGCTCGATCTCGACCCGCCGGCGGCGTGTGTCCTCGGGCACGTGGCACCTGCCGATGGTGCCAAGATCGTCGCCGATCCATCAGCGTAGTCGTGCCTCCGGGTGCTGGCCGCGAGGCGTACACCTCCCGCGTCAACCGTGGTTACCGCCCATGGCCAGCGTGCTGGCCAGCCGATCTCGGTGACCGCCTGAGCGGATCAGCGGCCATCACACGAACGGTCTACTGGGAATGAGGGTGGCCCGAGGATCGTTGATCGTGGACATGTCAGACGAGACCGTAGAGCTCAGCCCCATGGAATGGGTACAGGACCAAACGAGGAAGATCCTGGAGACCGGGACGACCGAAGGTGTCGAGATTCTCGGGTTGCCGATCGTGCTGCTCACCCTGCGCGGAGCGAAGACCGGCAAGCTGCGCTACACCCCGGTGATGCGGGTTGAGCACGAGGGCAGGTACGCCGTTGTCGCGTCGAAGGGTGGTGCCCCTGAGCACCCGACCTGGTACTACAACATCAAGGCGCATCCCGAGTTCCGACTGCAGGACGGAGCCGTGACCAAGGATTACCTCGCGCGTGAGGTTGAGGGTGCCGAGCGGGCCGAGTGGTGGGAGCGTGCGGTGGTGGCGTTCCCGCCCTATGCCGAGTACCAGACGAAGACCGACAGACAAATCCCGGTGTTCGTGCTGGACCCGAAGTGACGGCGGGACGCGACGAGCGGTGGTCACCCTGACCGAATATTGATCGGCGCCACCAGTCTGGTCGGTCAGCTCAGATCGCGCCGCATCAGGACGCGAGGGTGGCCGGCCAGCACCGAGGCGGTGTTGCTGGCATGGACGAATCCGGCGCGTTCGAAGTTCTTTCGGATCCCGGCGTAGGCCATTGTCACCTCAACCGTGGCGTCCCCGTTGTCCAGAGGATATGCCTCGATCACCGGTGCGCCGTGGGAGCGGGCGAACTCGACGGCTCCGGCGATGAGGGCATGCGAGATTCCCCGTTTCCGATGACCAGCGCGTACGCGGATGCACCACAATGACCAGACAGGCAGGTCGTCGACGTGCGGGATGACGCGGCTGCGAGCGAAGGAGGTCTGTGAGCGCGGCGCCACGGCCGCCCACCCGACCGGCTCGCCACCGTCGTAGGCGAGCACCCCCGGAGGGGGCTGTGCACGACACAACTCGGCGACGTACTCACCGCGGGCCGGCCCGCGAAGCTCGTTGTTGAGCTTGGACGGGATCCGGTAACTCAGACACCAGCACACGTTGGCCTCCGGCGACTTCGGGCCGAGCACGGCACGGGCATCCTCAAAGACCGAAGCCGGGCGAACCTCGATGGTCATGGCCCGACGATGTCATAGCGAGCGACACGTGATCCAACCGGCAGCCGGCTGTGTCGACCTTCGTGGAGGGCGCTGTATCGGTACGTCGTGCGTGGTCACCGCGGGTCGGTGTAGAAGGTGTGCAGTAGTTCGGTGGCCGCGCCGAGGGCGACGAGATCTGGCCCGAGGTGGTCGATGTCGACATGAACGCGTGGCCGGTGCGGCGCGGGGGGCAGTGTCGCGAGTTGTGCTCGGGTTTGTCGGCGGTACAGCTCGGGCGCGGCGAGCACGGCACGCCCGGCCAGCACGATTCGCTCCAAGTCGAGCAGTTGCACGAGGTTGGCTAGTCCGATGCCGAGTAGGCGTGCGGCTTCCTGCTGGTTGGTGGCGCTGTGGTGCAGCACCTCGAGGCAGCCGTGGCGGCCACATCGGCATGGGGGACCGTCATGGGCGAGTGTGGTGTGGCCGAACTCGCCGGCGTGGGTGTGTGGCCCTCGATAGACGGCGCCGTCGATGAGCAGGCCCACCCCGAGGCCGGTGCCGATCAGCACGACCGCTGTGGCCGCCGCCGTGTTCTCGGCGCGCCACAGGTACGCGTGGGCAGCGGCGTTGGTGTCCTTGTCCAGCACCACCGGCAGGCCAAGGGCGTCGGTGAGGTGGGCGCGCAGGGGGACTTCCTGCCAGTGCGGGAGGCCGGTCGCGGCGTGGATCACGCCGCGACGGTGATCCAACGGGCCGAAGACACCCATCCCGACGCCCAGTACGGCGGTGCGGTCGACGTCGGCGCACAGCGTGGTGACGCACCGGGTGATGGCCGCGACCGCGGTCGGCGGGTCGAAACCAGGCTGCAGCGACACGGCGGCGTGCGCTGCGATGGTGCCGATCAGGTCGGTGCGGACGCCGCGCACCTCGTCGCGGTCCATCTGCAGGCCCACCGCATAGCGGGCCGTGGGACGGATGGTCAGGCGGGTACGCGGCTTGCCGACACCGCCGGCCGTGGCACGGTGCTCCTCGAGCAGCCCGGCCGCCATCAGTTCGGGCACGATCTTGGACACCGCCTGCTGGCTGAGCCCACTGCGCGTGGCCAGTTCAATTCGGCTCAGGCCGCCCGTTCGGCGGATCTCGGCCAGCAGTAGCGCACGGTTGTGGCGCCGTAGATCACGTAGGTTTGCCCCGCCGCCGGCCACAACGCTCACGTCCACCCCTCCCTAATTAGACAACACTGTAGTTTAATCGGTTTATGGCGTCTTCAGACTTACGTGTCGGCATCCTCGGCTATGGCATCGGTGGCCGGGTGTTCCATGCCCCACTCGTGCACACCACGCCCGGTCTCACCGTCGCCGCCATCGTGACCGGCGACCCCGAGCGCGCGGCGCACGCTCGCGCCGCCTACCCGGAAGCGACGGTGTTGCCGGACGTGGACGCCCTGTTCGCGCGGATCGACGATCTCGACCTTGTCGTGGTCACCACACCCAACGCGTCCCATGTGCCGCTGGCGCTGCGTGCGATCGAAGCGGTAACGCCGGTGGTGGTGGACAAGCCGTTCGCGCCCACGGTCGCCGATGCCCTCCAGGTGGTGCAGGCGGCGGCCACGACCGGGGTAGCGCTGACGGTGTTCCACAACCGGCGCTACGACTCAGACTTCCTGACTGTCCGTGCGGTACTCGACTCGGGCCGGTTGGGCACCGTGTTCCGCTTCGAATCCCGCTTTGACCGGTGGGTGCCCGCCCCGAAGAACGGCTGGCGCGAGTCCGGCGACCCCGCGGCGGCGGGCGGCCTGCTGTACGACCTCGGCGCCCACATCATCGACCAAGCCCTGCACCTGTTCGGCCCGGTCCGCGAGGTGTATGCCGAAGTGGACCGGCGCCGCTCGGGAGCCCAGGTCGACGACGACACCTTCCTCGCCCTGCACCACACCAACGGAGTGCGCTCGCACCTGTGGGCCTCTGCTCTCGCCGCGACCCGCAATCCACGGTTCCGAGTACTCGGTGACGCGGGCACGTTCACAAAATACGGCTTGGACGTGCAGGAATCCCAGGCCATCTCGGGGCTGCGGCCCGGCGATTCCGGTTGGGGCACCGAACCAGAATCCGACACCGGCAGCCTTGGCAACGGCGAGCACGTCGAGCGGGTGCCCACGGAAACCGGCTGCCATCAACGGTTCTACAGCCAGATGCGCGACGTCCTGCTCGGACGCGGCGACGTTCCGGTCGACCCGCGTACCGCGGTCGATACGCTACGGGTCATCGAAGCGGCTCATCTCGCCGCGACCCAACACCGCGTCGTCGCCCTGCGGCCCTGATCGCACATGCGACTGGGATCGACGATGTGTGTGGTGACCGGCGTGCCGATGCCAGGCCATTCCGCGGAAAGGAAGACGCATGACACTGGGACGAGTACTGGTGATCGGTCTCGATCCCGCCAGGATCCCGGGCTGGGACCCTGAGCCGGTCCAGGCGGCGATAGCACGCGGCCACGCCCGCTTCGGCGACCATGGCATCGAGGCCGACCTGTGCTTGGTGGCACCCGATGAGAACCCAGAGGAAGCGATCGCGGCGGCGCTGAACCGCGAGGGCTACGCCTGCGTAGTGATCGGGGGTGGTATCCGCAAGCACGAGCCGTTGCTCGGATTGTTCGAGAGGGTGGTCAACCTGGTCCGGCGGCACGCGCCCGACGCTGCCATCGCCTTTAACAGTAGCCCTGAGGACACCGCCGACGCCGCGCTGCGGTGGCTGCGGTAGCCAGCAAGGTCAAGAGCACCGAGGGAGTGGTGGTTGCGGCCGCGGTCGGTACGCCCGGCGCGTCGGTGTAGGAACTAGTGGACAGACTGCGGGTCGGCGTCGCTGAGACCCTGCCAACGGTCGATCGGCCAGAACACGGCCCGTGCCTTGCCGACCACATCGTCGAGCCCAACAGTGCCCTGGTCCCGAGCGGTGTATTGGTGTGCACGTGAGTCCGCAGAGTCGTTGCGATTATCCCCCATCACCCACAGGCGGTCTTGGGGGACGGTCACCGGGCCGAACGTCTGCTGGTGGCCTGGACTGCCGTTCCAGGAGACATACGGCTCGTGGAGGGGTGCGCCGTCGACGAACACCTTGGCGCCGTCGCACCACACAGTCTCGCCGCCGACTGCGATGACGCGCTTGATCAACGTATCGTCGTCTGCTGGTAGGTCCTTCTTCCAGTCGGTGTCCGGGGCGTGGAAGACGATCACGTCGCCGGGCTGGGGCGGGTGGAATCGGTAGACCATCTTGTCCACGATGACGCGGTCGTCGACACAGCCGTGACAGCCGTGCAGGGTCGGCTCCATTGAGCCGGACGGAATGACATAGGCCCGTGCGAGGAAGGTCTGCGTCCCCACGGTCAGCAGCAGGGCGGCGCCGATCACGGCGATCCATTCCTGCCAGAACGGGCGCTTTCGTCGCTTGCCCCGGCCCGGCATGGGTGCTTCGCTCGAGGGGCTTGGGTCGTCCGGCGTGGATCTCGGCATGATCAGCTAACGGTCGGCGTGCGTGGCATGTTCCCGCCTCGGTCAACTCGTCATGACGCTGCTTGTGCCTTGTGTGACCACATCACCCACCCGCACTGCGGCCGGCGACAACCTCTTGAGACGAGTATCTTGATACATGCTGACCACAGTGGATGGACTGAGATGAGTGGTGGGATCCAGGGACGAGCTCCGAGGCCACTCGATCTGAACGCGACGGCTCTGTCAAGCAGGAAGATCCACTGCAGCCTGGCGGTGGAGGCCCGAGGCGTGGTATTCGCTGGTGCTTGGCCAGTCGGCTTGATACGCACCAGGCGTCGTGCCGAACGCGCGGCGGAAGGCGGCGATGAACGCGCTGGGACTGCTGTAGCCGTAGCGGTGTGCGATCGTCGCCACCGGCTGGTCTGTGACCAGATCGCCCACCGTGTGCAGCAGGCGCAGCCGTTCCCGCCACTGCGGAAAGCTCATGCCGAGTTCGGTGCGCAGCAGGCGGCTTAGGGTGCGTGCGCTCGCACCCACCGCGCGACCCAGCTCGGCCAGGGGCCGGCGGTCGGCCGGGTTGTCGTGCAACAGGTACGCGACCGCGCGCAACCGGTCGTCGCGGGGTTCGGGGAGCTGCAACGGCGGCTGTGGCGTTGGCGTCAACTCGTCCAGCACTACGTTCCGCAGGTGGGTGGCCTTCCGGGCGGTCGGCGGCTCCGGCGTGGTGAGAGCCAGCAACACCTCGCGCAGCAGCGGCGACACCGCCACGACGGCGGGCAGGCGCGACCGCAGCGGGTTGGTACCCGTGGCGAACAACACTGAACACACTAGGGCGTTGCCGAACGCCCGATGGCTGTGTGGCTGGCCAGCGGGCAACCACACAGCACGCGTCGGCGAAATCACCCAGGATGCGACCGTGGTCGCCACGGTGAGCATGCCACTGCTTGGGTAAATGATCTGGTTCTGATCGTGATCATGCCAGTTTACTTGATCAAGATGGCCGAGGTGCCTGCGCCACAGCGGGGGCGGATGACGGCGGGAAACTGACATGTTGCGGCAGTTTAGTGTTATGCCGTTGCCGTGTCAGCCCGGAATCATTGCGGCCGTGGGGGAATCGACCAACGGGAACGGGCCTGGATTCATCGCCGATGTCCAGGATGTCCGGCGGCGTATACCGACCATGCTCGGTATAGGGGTCGTCGGCGGAGTGGTCGGTGCGCTACTCGGCGGGGGCACCGGCACTGTCACCGTACCGGCACTTGACAAACTGACCGAGTTTCCGCGCGCGACGATCTATGGCACCTCTAGTATCGCCAACGTCGCGGTCGCCATTGTTGGCACCGTCGGCTACGCACTGCGTGGGGGTGCGGTCGACTTCGCGGTTGGTATCCCGCTCATGGTGGGCGGCGCATTAGGCGCGGTGCTGGGTGCCCGGCTCGTGCTCAAGGTGCCGGAACGGGTATTACGAATGGTCTTCATCATGGTGCTGCTGGTGGCCGGAGGGAAGCTGATCATCGACGCGGCAGGCATCGACCCGATTGGTGAAGGTGCGGTACTGCCGGCGGCTGTTCGGGAAGGCACGGCGGTGATGATCACTGTCGCGGCGCTGCTGGGCGTGCTGATCGGTGCCTGGTCAGCCGCACTTGGCTTGGGAGGCGGCCTGCTCACCGTACCGGCGCTCGTGCTTCTGTTCGGCGCCGGTCTGCACGTGGCCGAAGGCACCTCGTTGGTGGTGATGCTGCCAAACTCGATCATCGGTGCCGTTACCCATATCCGGCAGAGGACCGCGTCTGTGCCCGTAGGCTCCCGACTGGCCAGCGGCGCGGCGGTCGGCGCGGTGCTCGGGGTACTGCTCGCCTTGGCCATTCCTGGTCGGGTTCTGGAGCTGATTTTCGGAGCCTTTGTTCTGTTCATGGCCGTCCGGGAGATTCGCCGCATGCGTGCCAAGACCGGGTAGGCCTTGCGCGAACTCGACAACCGCAGACGACTGGGGGAAGGCAACCGTGCAATCGGCGGAGTTTCAGCGAATTGCCGATAATATATTCAAATTGCCCGCACGTGCTGATGCTCGCGCGCACGTGCTCTGTTTTCCCGCTGCTGGCGGCTGGTTCAGCGCGTTCGGCTCCTGGATAGACCTTCTTGGTGATGACATCGAGTTATGGGCGGTGACACTGCCGGGGCATGGGATCCGTCTCCACGAACCGCCGGTGCCGGACATGCGGGCGCTTGCGCGATCGGTCGCAGCTGACCTCCTCGGATTTGAGCACCTGCCGTACGCGGTGTTCGGGCACAGTATGGGAGGCCTGCTCGCCTACGAGACCATTCGTGAACTGCTCCGGCGAAACTACCCGTCACCACAGGGGTTCGGCGTCTCCGCGGTGCGAGCCCCGCACTGTTGGAGTGAGCCCGGCGACTGGCGCGAAGAGGAAGCCGTGTTGACGCGGGTGCGGCGGGTGGCGGCCGTACCGGAGCGTGTCCTGGGCAGCCAGCGACTGAGAAGCACGCTGCTGCCAGCATTCCAGGCGGATTTCGTCGCCACCGACAACTACCAGGCGAGCCCCGCTCCACCCTTGCCGGTTCCGTTGTTCGCCTGGGCGGGAAAAGCCGATCCGGTTACCCGGCCGGCCGACGTCGAGCTGTGGCGAGACTGCACGAGGTCGAGGTTTCACCTGACCCTGCTCGACGCTGGACATTCCTTCCTCGCTGAACAGGCCGGCACGATAGTCCGATCTCTTGTGTCCACTTTAGACAACCAGGTACCAGATGAGGAATCATGACCGCTGACACAATAATCGACAATGACACGTCGGTAGACCTCGAACTGTTGGAGGACTTCTTCCAGAACGCGCCGGTCGGTTTCGTCATGACCGAGGCGGACGGTGTTCCGGCCACCTACAACCGAGCTTTCGCTGTGCTGGCGCAACTGCCCTGGCCAGAACGGGTGCCGGTGCCAGCGTTCCGACCGCAGCCCATGCCAACGATTCCCGCCGACGGCACGCCGGTCACCGACATCCCCATCATCATCCCGGGCTCCACTCGCAGGCTGCTTGCCAACGCCTTGACTCGGCCCGACGGCAGAACACTCTGGGTGATCCGACCCGACCTGCGCCACGCCATCCCGTCCGTCGACGAAGACCCCACCGAGTACCTGCGGCCGACACCCGAACTCATCGCCGAGAACGACGCGCTCGCCTGGGCCGAGGAACTTGGCGCGGCAACGGACGTCCGCCCGATCATCCGCGCGTTCTCGCCGGAACAGGCGGAGCGACGGCAGCGCGAGCTGGACGAGTTCATAACCAATGCGCCCGCGGCCATTCACCTGGTCGATGTGCGGGGAAACGTGATGTACGCCAACGCGATCGATCTGGCTGTGGCCGGGTTCGCGGACGAGCCAGAACTGTTCGTCGGCGGTGCTGTCCGTGGAGCTTACGCCGAGCCCGCCGTGCTGGAGGATCTGCTGGGCAGGTGGGACTCGGGCCTGGCGACCCTCAACTTCCGCGCCCGGCTGGTGAACCGGGCTGGCGCGGTACTGCCAGTAGTGATCTTCTCCAATTCCCGCTTTGACGATGGCGGGTTCCGCAACACCCGGGATGTGGTGTTTGTCGACCCTGAACTCAACACGCCACCGACCCGTACCCGCCGATTCACCTGGCCACAAGACTAGGCCGATTCACCTCGCCACGAGACCAGGCCGATTCACTGGCCACAAGACTAGGAGAAACCATGACCACCGCACTACAGACGAAGAAGTGGAACACCACGCTCAACTACATCGTCGGCAAGAAAATCGCCGAGCAGGCGCTGGGCTTCCTCACCACCGCCGGTGAGCGGATCACTGCGGCCAGCACGCTGGCCGAAGCGATGCGCGGCGCGCTCGACGAGGCAACCCCGTTCCTGGCCGACTGGCTGTCGGTCCGTCTCACCGCGTCCGAAACCGAGTATGTCAGCTCGTCGAAAGGCGCGACCGCGTCGTCCGAGCAGTACCGCGAGCTGGCCAAGCTCCTTGCCGGCGGAACGGCTCCACTGACCCTGTCGGTCGCCTCCGGAGAGGTCAGCCCGGAACATCCAGACGGCGAGCTGCTCAGGCATGCCGCCGCCGCGGGCGTCGGCTCAGCTGTGGTGTTGCCACTGGTGACCAACGGAAACACTCTCGGCCTGTTGACCGCGTTCCGCGTCACGGCCCGTACGGATTCGGAGTTCACGGACGCCGCATGCCGGCTGCTCACGGACCTGGCGGGCCGGCTGGCGCTGGTGGCCGCGGCCTTCGCCTCGCGAGCTGATGGACACGAGTCAGCGTGACTCCAACGACAATCCATGACCACTCGGTCGACCAGAAGATCGATTTCGATGCCGACGAGTTCCAGACCAATCCTTGGCCGATCTACCACACGCTGCGTGCGACGGAACCAGTCCACTTCGCGACGAAAGCCCGCACGTTTCTTCTGGTCAAACACGCGGATGTGGCCGCAGCGCTGGCTGATCGCCGACTGGTCGCCGATTTCCCGATGCGCATCAGCCGACGGCTGTTCGGATCCACGATCATGGATTCGGACGGTGCGGTGCACCGCCGGCTGCGGCAGTCCCTGACACCGCTGTTCGGCAGTCGCAGAGTGCGGCAACTGCGTACCGAACTCATCGCTCCGGTGGTGGATCAGGTGCTCGACCGTCTGGACGGTCCCGGTGACGTGGACTTCCTGCGAGAGGTCTGCGTTCCGGTGCCCTATGGCGTGATAACTCGATTGCTCGGTCTGCCCCCAGAGGACGTGGACTGGCTGCGGGAAAGGGTTACCGTGCTCGCGGGCGCCATCGATTTTCCCGCTGTCCCATTGGAACGGGCTCGTGCGGCCAAGGCCGAACTGACCGACTACCTGATCGAGAAGATGAGCAGGCGGTCGCCTTTGATGGATCTGCTTATCCGAAACGGTGGGGAGCCGACCGACCCGGACGTGCTCAGTTCTGTGATCCTGTTCCTGCTGGCCGGTACTGAGACCAGTGTGGCCACCATCGGTACGATCATGCACACTCTGCTCGCGCAGGATGTGCGCATGGAAGCCCTGCTGGATTCGGAATTCCGCGCGGCGGCAGTGTGGGAAACCCTACGTTTGGAGCCGCCGACCCACTCGATCCTGCGGTACGCCGCGACCGACCTCGACATCCGCGGCGTACGCATTTCCCGGCATTCCGCGGTGTTGCTGTCGCTTGCCAGTGGTAACCGAGACGCCGACGTGTTCGCCGAAGCTGACGCGTGGAAGCCGAACCGGCCTCAGCGGAAAACGCTGACCTTCGGCGCGGGGCCGCACACCTGCATCGGCATTCACCTGGCGCTGGCGGAATTCGACGTGCTGCTCGAGCGGCTGGTCACCCGCTATCAGAACATCCGGCATAGTGGCTCACCTGCTGGCTTGCGTGGGCACGGTTTCCGCGGCCCGGAACGGTTGGTGCTGACCTGGGGATCACGCGACGCCTGAGGAGGGCAAGGTTGTAGTGAAATGACACCGCGGCACTCGGGCGCCACCAGGCGTGCCGGCACCCCAGCCGCGGCCGCGAGCACACCACAACCATAGTTCACTTGCGACAACGCCCGCCCCTGGTGCGGCGCGGGCGTGATCGCGCGCGGCATCACGACAATGACGATAAGGAACGAATCAATGACCGATATGCTGACAGACCAGGTGCGTGCGATCACCCAGTGGCTCGCTGAGCGTGCACCGGATGTCGAGATCGACGAGACGACCGTGCTGGCTGACGGAGTACTCACCGACTCATTCGAGTTCGTGGAGCTGCTCGTGTTGGTCGAGGAGCTGCGCGGCGAGCCGATTCCAGCCGAAGACATGGAACTGGAGAACTTCCGCACCCTGCGTACCATCGCGGACACATTCTTGGCACCGAAGGAAACCGGTGCCGATGAGTGAGTATCCACAAGGCTGGCCTCCGGTACTGGTGAGCCAGTTCCTGGTGCAGCACGCCACGGCCAACCCCGATCGGTTGGCCGTGATCGCGCCGACTGGGTCGTACACCTATGCCGAGCTCGTCAGTGCGGCCAAGTCGTATCAGTCGGTGCTGCTGGCCGCCGGGCTTCGGCACGGCGATGCGGTCGTGGTGCGGATGGATCCGGGGTTCGAGGCACTGGCCGTGCTCATCGCGTGCAGTGAGACGGGCTTGGTCTATGTCCCGTCGACTGCGGACGCTCCGATGCGACGAGTGGCGGCGGTATGCGATCAGACCAACGCGCGTATCTTGATCACATCACCGGGTTCCGAGACCTTGCCGGCCTTACCGCTGACCGGCTTCGCCAGCGGGCGTGAGCTGAAGGTCGTTGGTGAACCACCGGCCCCATCGGGGCCCGATCGGGACGTGCTGGAAAGCGATGTCGCGTATGTGATCTTTACCTCGGGAAGCACCGGCGTACCCAAGGGTGTGGTGATGAGCCACCGCGCCGCGCTTGTCGCATTCCGCGCCATCGCGCACGCCTGTGACGCGCGCGAGCGGGTCGCTTCGGTAGCTCCGCTCGGATTCGACTTCAATCTGTTCGACGCCGCCGCGACTCTCGGCCGGGGGCGTACGCTGGTCTACTTGCCACGGAGCCGGTACCTGCATCCCCGGTTGTTGCTGGAACAGTTGATCGTAAACCGGGTCGAGCAGCTGCACTGCGTGCCGTCCCTGTGGTCGTTGCTGCTACGGCACTGTGCGGATCGGCTCGGCGAGTTGACCACACTGCGCCGAACCGTGACCGGTGGGGAGGAACTGCCGGTGTCTCTGGTGCGTCGGCTGCGCGCCGCACTGCCTGACCTCGACGTGCTCAATGCCTATGGCCCGACCGAATCGATCTGCTGTGCGTTCTACAGGGTGCCCAATCCGGTGCCTGCGGGCTGGACCGCCGTACCGATCGGCCGCCATCATCCCGGATGCGAGCTGATGCTTGTGGATGGCGACGGCATGCCGATCGATCGCCCCGGTGTGGTCGGCGAGGTGTACCTGCGCAGTGCCGCGCTGTTCAACGGCTACTGGCGGGCGCCGGAGTTGACCGCACGGGCCTTGGTGCCCGATCCGGTCGCTCCCTGGTCTGAACAGCGAGTGCTGCGCATCGGTGACCTCGCGGTGACCGGACCGGACGGGCTGACCTTCGTCGGCAGGCAAGACCACCAGGTGCAGATCTACGGTAACCGCGTGGAATTGGAGGAAGTGGAGCGCTGCCTCGGTGGCGCGCCGGGGGTCATCGAAGCAGGTGTGGTGAACGTCAGGAAGGGTGACGAGCACCTGCTGATGGCTGGCGTGGTTTCCGACGGTGAGCTGGATTCCGCAGCGCTGCGCTCGCACTGCGGAGCACAGCTGGCGAAATACATGGTGCCGGCCAGGTTCGTGCCGCTTGCGGAGTTGCCGCTGACCCCAGCCGGCAAGCTGGACCGCAGCCGGCTGCGCGAGTTGCTGAGCCGAGAACCAGCCGCGGTGGGATGACCCGGCAGTCGGCTGGACGTGCGGTGTGAACCTTCCCCGACGTGTGCGTTCAGTCCCTCACCGGTTCGTAGGTGGCGATCACTACGCCGGTGGCGGTTGTGACGCTGTTGGCGAGCCGTAGTGGTATGTGCACGCCCTCCTGGAACAACCGTCGCCCGGTTCCGAGTACGAGCGGATGGATCATCAGCAAGTACTCGTCGATCAGGTCGGCAGCCATCAAGGAGTCGATCAACTCGCCGCTGCCCATGATCGCCAGAACACCCCCCGATTGCGCCTTGAGCGTGCCTGCGGCGTCGGCGATGTCGCCGCGCAGCAGCGTCGAGTTCGGCCAAGGCAGTGGATCCTTGAGGGTGGTCGACGCGATGTACTTGGGTGAGCTGGTGAGCATCGGGCCGAAGGGGCTGTCGGGCCGTTGGTT
>JAFAZC010000082.1 GCA_019239965.1 Kutzneria sp.
TCTCGATCGCACCTGCCGTCGAGGCACGCATGGGTCACGGTGCCCCCATGGTCGACAGGCTGCGCCGGCGCGGAACCACCACCGGGCTCGGCGTCGACGTGGTGACCACGGTGGCCGGCGACATGTTCTCGCTGATGCGGGCCACCCTGCTGACCAGTCACGTCGGCGAGGGGCCCGCACTGAGCGCCGCCGACGTCCTCCAGTTGGCCACCGTGCGGGGCGCGGCCGCCCTGGGCATGGCCGACGAGATCGGCTCGCTGCGCGTCGGCAAGCGGGCCGACCTGGTGCTGCTGCGCACCACCGACGTCAACCTGCTCGGCGGTCTGCACGACCCCGTCGGCACCGTGGTGGCCGCCGCCCATCCGGGCAACATCGAGGCCGTCTTCGTCGCGGGACGTCAGGTGACCACCGGTGTCCCCGCCGGTCTTCCTGCCGCGGTCAGCGCCTCGGCCGGTGCCGTCACGGCGTGAAGGGCCTGTTCGCGCTGGCCGCTGCTTGTCGATGCCGGCGGGCCGTGACCAACCCCACGCACCGGGTTCTGCCCGCCAGCCCGGCTCGTCGGCGCGGCCGTGCTCCTTTCAGGTAGCTTCGATGCCACATCGACGACGCAGTCCGAGTGACTTGAGGAGCACGGGTGATGAATAGGCAAGGTGTGCTTCGGCGGTGGCTTGGCCTGGCCGCCGCACTGAGCGGCACGGTGGTCGCGGCCGTGGTCATCGGAGCGGTGCCCGCCTCGGCCGCCACTGCTCTGGTCGTCGACGACTCGCACGTCCTCGACGTCACGCGGGTGCAGAACGAGGCCGGCAGCCTGCCCGATCCGGTGGCCGTCTACACCACGGAGAAGGACGCCTCGGACAACGGGGCCTTCGACCGCGAGGCCCAGTCCAAGGTCAACGCGCCCAACGCCGTGGTGATCGCGATCAACACCAAGTCCCACCACCTGGCGGTCCGGACCGGCCCGCGATCAGGGATCAACCAGGCCGCGGCGCAAGCCTCGTCCACGGCGTTCCGCAACGCCTTCACCTCCGGCAACAGCGACTACACCTCAGCGACCGTCGCCGCGCTGGACTCTCTCCGCGGATCGGCGCAGACCCACCAGGGCGGCGGTGCGCCAGCCCACCAGGCGCAGTCCAGCGGCTCGCTGTCGGTCGGCACGATCGTGCTGATCGTGCTGCTCATCGTGGTGGTCGTCCTCGGCGTGCTGATCTGGATCGGTCGCCGCCGTACCCGCGCCGCCGCCGGTCCGTCGTCGGCCTATCGCGCCCAGGACTACCCGGCCCAGAACTACGGCCAGCCGGGATACGGCCCGATGGGATACGACGCACCCGGATACGGCCCACCCGTGCGGCAGGGCATGAGCCCCTGGGCGGCCGGCGGTCTCGGCGCGGTCGGGGGTGGGCTGCTCGGCTACGAGCTGGGCAAGATGGAGGGCGAGCGCGACGAGCAGTACCGGGACGAGCACCGCGCGGACGGTTACGGCGACGGCGGTTACGGCGGCGGCGGGGACAGCGGCGGCGGTGCCGACGCGGACTTCGGCGGTGGCGGTGATTTCGGTGGAGGCGACTTCGGCGGCGGGGACAGCGGCGGCGGAGACAGCGGCAGCTTCTGAGCGGCGTGCCCGTCGACGCTAAGGTGGCCGCCGTGAAGGCAAAAGTAGGGCGTTTCGCGGTCCGCCTGTTCGTCGCGTTGCTCTTCGCGTTGCTCGCGCTGACGGCGAAGACGGCGGCCGCCGGCGACGAGGGCACCGTCGACGACACCGGCCTGGCCACGGTGCAGTCGTGCACTCGGTATGGTCCGGTCGACGTCAGGTACGGGTTCGGGTTCTGGGAGGCCTGCCAGGTGTCCGTCGCCTGGAACCGTGCCGGCTACCGGTCCACCGAGACGATCCGGCCGCCCTATCTGAGCAGTGCCGACATCGGCCACCAAGTCCGCGTGGACCGTCTCTACGACCGGCACAGCGGCCACATGACAGTGGCGCACGACTATCCGCGCCACACCTGGGTGTTCGCCTTCGTCTCGGTGCCCTGCATGGGCATTGCGTTCTTCGTGCTCATGTGGCCGATACTGCGCACCGTGCGGCGGCGGCGAGGCACCCAGCAGACTGCCCACCCGTAATCGTCTCCCGGGGTCTACGGGGATCCGGTGGTCGCCACGTCGGCGTGCTCGCCGTGCAGCAGGGCCCGTTCCACAGCTGTCCACGTGGTGCTGGTGAGCAGGTAGATCCCCGCCGCCAACGGGATGGCGGCCGCGACAAGGACCGTTCCGTAGGGCAGCAGCCTGAGCAGGCCGGCACCGGGCACGGTCGGCGTATCGGTGCCGCCGGCACGGGCGGCTTGCCAGCGGATGGTGAAGAAGGCCACCGTCGCCAGTGCCGTGAACAGGCCGAGGAACACCAGTCCAGTGACACCGAACGACTGTGCGTGCAGCAGCCCGAGAAAGTGCGCGTCCAGCCGCGCGCCGAACACCGTGTGACCGAGCAGCGAGTTCGGCGCTCCCGCTATCGAGCTCGACACGAACAGTCGGTACATCACCGTGAAGAAGGGCAGCTGCAACAGCATCGGAAGGCAACCGGCGGCCAGCGAGGTCCCTGACCGCTGGTACAGGGCAGCCATCTCGTCGTTCAGCCGCCGCGGATCGCCGCCGTACCGCTTGCGCAGTTCACGCATCTGCGGCGCTAGCGCGGCACGTGCCCGCTCCCCCCGCACGGCGGCGCGGGCCAGCGGGTGCAGAAGCAAGCGGATGCCGGCGGTGAATAGGACTATCGCGACAGGTACTCCGAGCTCGCCGAACATCGTGGCGGCACCGGAAGCCAGCAGGGACACCACGTGGTACGCGGCGGAAACGGGCAGGTCAAAAAGGGCGAACACGGGCAGCGCTCCGTCATGTCTCGTGCGTCGGATGACGACAGATCGAAAGAGGACAGCGGAAACGGCCGTGTGACGGGGACGTCACCCGTGCGACGAGAACCGGCGAACCCGGCTTCTCAGCGGTGTGCCGACACGGCCGCGACAGTGGCCGCCGGCGCTCTCGGGCGCGCGTGTCCCGGCGTGTCCGGGTCACGAAGGCGCAGGTATGCCGTGCGACTTGCCCGCTCGCGCAGGACGCCGGTTCGGATCCGAGCCAGTTCGGCGACCGAGCCGACGCGTGTACACGACGCGCACACCAGCACCGCCATCGCGATACCGGCGGTCAACGCGGTGACAAGGACCAGTGGGTTGTTCAGCTCCTGGCCGGGCAGCAGCGCGAGCGCGCAGGGAAAGAACACGCCCAGCAGCAGCTGTGCCCTGAGCATGCCAACCCCCTCTCGCCCTGTTGGCACGACAGTACCTCACCACCACGGCATCCGGCGCCGGCCGTGCTCTGCCGGCGGTGTCCCGGCCTGGCGAGTCATACTGCGCGCATGGCCAGGACCGACTGGCGCTGGGACCCGTCACTGTATCGGGGCAGCGCGGCCTACTACTGCCGTGGGCGGGTCGCGTATCCCGCGGAACCGGCGGCCCTGCTGGCCGCCGCACTCAGGCTCGACGGCACCGGCAGACTGCTCGACGTCGGATGCGGACCGGGTTCACTGACCCTGCTCCTCGCGCCGCTGTTCGGCGAGGCGGTCGGTGTCGACGCCGACCCGGACATGGTCGTCGAAGCCCGGCGCCGCGCGACCGAGGCAGGCCTGCGCAACGTGCGTTGTCTACACCTGCGTGCCGAGCAGTTGCCGAGCGATCTCTACGGCTGCCGACTGGTCACCTTCGCCCAGTCTTTCCACTGGATGGACAGGCCCCGGGTCGCGGCCGTCGTCCACGACATGCTGACCGCGGACGGGGCCTGCGTCCACGTGCATGCCACCACACACCAGGGCGTCGGCACCACGGAGACGCTGCCGCATCCGCGGCCGCCGCGCTCGTCGATCACCACCCTGGTGCGGGCCTATCTCGGTTCGACGCGACGTGCCGGCCAGTCCTTCCTCCCCGACGGCACCCCCAAAGACGAGACCGGCATCTACCGCGCCGCCGGGTTCACGGGCCCGCGCCGACTCACGATCCCGGGCAGGACCGTTGTCCGAACCTCCGACGACATCGTGGCGTCGGTGTATTCGCTGTCGAGTTCAGCACCGCACCTGTTCGGCGGTCGCAGAGCTGACTTCGAGACCGACCTGCGGCGGGTTCTGCACGAAACCAGCCCGGACAACCTGTTCAGCGAACGCATGCGTGAGATCGCCGTCGATATCTGGCACCCCTGACCGCGGTTCCGTCACCGGATGTGGCCAAGCACACCGCAGTCGGATTCGTCGGGCAGCAGAGGACGGAAGAACACCTGATAGGTCGCCCCACCACTGGTCCACAGCGCGCCCGGCCTCGCCGCACGCCCGAGTGCGAGAGTCCGGTCGAGCGACGGCCCCGAGTAGGCGAGGCAACGGCCCCCGTTCACGGCGCTGCCGCCGTCGAGTGGCTCCAGCGGCCATGCCGGGGCTCCGGGTCGGGCACCGGATTCCGCGTAAGTCGAGCTGACCGCGACCCGGCTCGGCGTGTACCGGATCGGCACCTCGGTGAGATCACGGTCGGACAGGTCGGCGCGGTCGAATTCGACCGCGCGCACGGCGTCACCGGCCGATCCGGAGGCGTGCGGATCGGGGGCCACGATCCGGGTGTTGGCCTGTCCCTGGCCGACACCAAGAGTGATGAGCAGTACCGGCGCGTCCGGGGCCGGGGTGTCATAGGCGTGCGGCACGCCCAGACCGGCCGAGCGGGCGCGCTCGTACAGGTGGTTGAACGCTTCGCGAGTGAGGTGATACTCGCGGGCGAGGGGCACGGCGCCCTCGGTGCCGTCGGGGACAATCAGCCGTCCGTCGCCGTACAGGACGAACCTCGGCAGGTCGATGTGGCCGGCCTGGCCGGGTCCACCGCCGATTTCCTGCACCCGCAACGCGACCGCGTTACCTGACGGGGGCCCGCCGTCGGCGACGTAGTGCGACTGGCATCCGCCGGCCACCACAGCGAGCAGGACAACGGCGATGATGCGACTCCGTCGGGAAACCCGATTTCCCCTCATGGGGAGGGGACGATGTTGAGCCCTGCCCTGGTTGCCTGCCGACATCGCCACGCTCGGGGTGCCGCCTGGTCGGACGACACCCCGAGTTCTGCGCAGCGTGGTCAGGATCTGCTCAGCGTGTAGGTGCCCGCTCCCGCCTTGCTGACCAGAACGGCTCCGTAACACCCGTCCGAGGTCGCGGTGTAGGTCAGCGACTCGGCTTTGCCCGGCCCCTGCCCAACAGCCTGCGCCACGTTGGCCGAGCGTGGCTGCGCGAAGGTGTTCGGTTGGTTGGGATCGGAGACCATCAGGAACAACTCGGCGTCCTGGCTGGGATCCGAGGGCATCGCGGTGAGAGTGATCTTCGCACCCGCCATGACGCCGCAGACGTCGCGCACAGCGACAACGTCGTTGGCGCCCATGGGGATCGACGCGCTGGAGGCCGCCGGCAGCTGACTGGCCCCCTTTGCCAGCTCGATCTGGTACTCGCCATGCCCGCTCACGGCACGGACCTGCGGGTAGTAGTCGCCCAGCGGCCTGTGGTTGGAGTCGATCGCCACGAAGTCGACCGTCCCCGGCCCCTGCGCGCTCACCGCCAGCAGCTGGGTCTGGTCGTGGTCGCCGTAGAGGTACAGATCGTAGTCGGCGGTCGCCGGCGGGCGGATCGCCACCGCCGACCAGAACACCGTCGAGGTCCGGAAGTGGTAGCTCTGCGGTGGAGTCGGCTCCGGCCGAGTCAGCGACTGGTTGTCGCCCAACGGATTGCGGAAACCATAGTCGATGGTGTTCTGATACAGGCTGCCCTGTGGAGCGTCGGAGACATCGAAGTGGTCGCTACCACGCTGTGTCCAGTACTCGTGGAAGTTCGCGGACCGGTGGTTGAGGAAGGTATCCCACAGGTGACCGGGTGCGCCTTCGCCGTAGTTGTCCCAGTACGGCTCCGCCGGGTAGTCGGCGATGTCGATCATCGCACCGGCGATCCGCCCTTCGACGGTGTCCCCGGTGCCCCAGTCAGGCGTTCCCCACGTCGGTGTCTCCAGGTTCACCGTGAAGTTGGGGCCGCCGACGTATTCCGGATCGCTGTACACCGCCGCCTGGTACCAGTCGGCGAACCCCTCCGTCCATCCGCACCCTGCCGAACTGGTGCCGTTGATGAAGTGCGGGTTGCAGTTGGGGGAGTCGGGGAAGTCGTCCTGGTACGCCTCGTCCATGACCGCGTGTCCCAGTTCGTGGACCACCACCGAGCGGAAGTTGGGATCGTCGGCCCGCAGATGCACCGTGTCCTCGTCGGGCCGGTAGTAGGGTCCGTCGGTGGACGTCGGCGTCCAGAGGAACTTGACAACCCGGCAGTCATGATCCTTGGCCGACCAGCAGTCACCGGGTGTCCAGTTGCTGGCGTCATTGATCTCGTCGAAGGCGTGCAGGACGCGCATCAGGTTGCCATCAGCGGGCTGGCGTCCGCCGAGGTCGACGGTGGCGCCGTCACCGACGTCGTTGGTGACCGGGCTGTCGAACTGGTAGGGGCCGTCGTCGTCGCGCACCGACCACTTGCCGTTCTCCGCGACGAAGCGGATCCACACGTTACTGCCGGAGACGCTGCCGGAGCACAGCCGGTACCTGCCGTTCTCGTCGGTGATCCCGGTACTGAGCATCCGGTCGAAGGGAAACCCCTTGGCCCACAGCTGCACCTGGACGTTGGTCGAGGGATGTGTCGCGCCGGCCTGGTCCTGGTAGTTCCAGGATCCAACCAGGCATGTGAGCGCGCGAGGACGTGCACCGGGCACGTCCTGTGGCGGGTTGGGATGTGCTAATCCGGCCGTGCCAACCGACTTCGCCCGCAGCCCAGGCGTCGCGCGTCGGACGACCGTCGTCGCCGGTGTGGCCGTGACGGCGTTGACCGCCGCCGGTGGGAAGCCGATGTGCGAGGTCCCCGCGGTGGCGCCGACCGTGACGACCAGGCTGGTGGTCGCGGTGTCGGCCTGGCCGTGCTCCGGCCCGGCCACGGTGACGCGCAGCGGTCCGGTTCCCGCTGACAGCGCGGCCACGGCGGCATCCAGATGCCAGGTTTCGCCTTTGCGCAGGCTGACCGTCCTGCTCGCCCGGTCCACCCGGCTTCCGGTCTCCGGACTCGTCGAGGTGAGCAGGGCCGTGCCGAATCCGGCGGGTACCGTCGCCCACCGCAGGGTGCTGGGGAGGTCCGCGTCGATCCTGGCCTCGGCGACGTCCACCTGCGCCGCGACGTCGATTCCGAGGTGTGCCGTCGTGCCGACGGCGGGTGCGGTCGGCATGGTCACGGTGGCCCGCAGGCACCGGGCCCATTCACCGTCCGCGAAACCGCACTGCGGCGCCGACGGTGGCGCCGGCGCGGTCGATGCCGCGGCGACTCCGCCAGACGCCACAATGGTCACCACAGCGACGACCACCGTCGTCACCAATAAACGCGGTGTGCGTATTCGCACCGTATCCCCCTAAGAGAAGTCGAAGAGGCCGAGGTTCGTCGAGCGCTCCGACGTGATCGCGCGGCGCCGGACTGGGTTCACGGCACCATGAACCGCCGGCGAGGACTTGCGCGGTGATGCGTTGTCACACTCGGTCGCCCGCTCCCCTGCGCGACCAGGTCGTTTCCGGTTCAGATGGCGAGATCGAACGTCGTGGAACAACAGGCGGACAGTAACAGGGTCGCGTCGCGCCGACAATGAAGGAGTATGCGTTGAAAGGGAAATTGCCCGCAATGACCTAAACCGCTTGCCTGGGAAACGGAGCAGTCGACATCGTGGGAAAGGCACTTCGCTCGTGGCCTTCTGTCCATAGTGGACTTGCGGGCTCTGCGTCGTTCAGTGCGATGCGCCGTTCGTATGACGAGCACCGCGGGATCGTTGGATTACCTGTTCGAGAAACTCGGCATTGGTCCGTGTCCCGCGAAGGCCTTCGAGCAAACGATCGATGGCGTACACGTCGTCCTTGCCAAGCAGCGCCCTGCGCAGCTCCCTGGTGACGACGAGTTCCTCCGGCGACAGCAGCAGCTGCTCGTTTCGGGTACCCGACTGACCGATGTCCACCGCGGGGAAGACCCGCCTCTCCGCGGCTCTGCGGTCCAACTTGAGCTCGGCATTGCTGGTCGCCTTGTACTCCTCGAAGATCAGCGTGTCGCCAACCGATCCGGTCTCCACCAACGCCGTCGCGATGATGCTGAGCGAACCGCCGTTCTCGATGTTGCGGGCCGCGCCGAGCAGACGCTTGGGTGGATACAGCGCGGCCGAGTCGACACCGCCGGACAGGATGCGGCCGGACGCGGGGGCCGTGAGGTTGTACGCCCTGCCGAGCCGGGTAATCGAGTCGACGAGGACCACCACGTCCTTGCCTAGCTCGACAAGGCGCTTGGCCCGTTCCAAGGCCAGCTCCGCGAGCGCGGTCTGGTCCGCGGGCGACCGGTCGAAGGTTGAGGCAACCACCTCGCCGACGACCGAGCGCCGCATGTCGGTCACTTCCTCGGGACGCTCACCGACGAGCAGGACCATCAGGTGGCACTCCGGATGGTTCGCGGTGATCGCACTTGCGATCGCCTGCAACACCGAGGTCTTGCCTGCCTTGGGTGGCGCGACGATCAACGCGCGCTGTCCCTTGCCCACCGGCATCACCAGGTCGATCACTCGGGTGGTGAGCACTCGCTGTCCGGTTTCCAACCGCAGCCGCTCACTGGGAAATACCGGGACGAGGCTGGCGAACTCGGGGCGACCGCGCATCTCGCCGGGCCCCTGGGCGTTGATCGTGTCGATCCGCACAAGTTCCCGCGCTTTGCGCCGCCGGTTCTCGCCCGCACCCGGCTCTCGGACGGTCCCAGTGATCACGTCGCCACGACGCAAACCGTGCTCGCGAACCAGTTTCGGCGGCACATACCCGTCGCCCGGGCCAGCCAGATAGTCCTCGACGCGAACAAATGCTCCGCTGTCACGCACATCAAGCACACCGGTGATCGGCGAGATGGAATCAGCCGCAATATTCTTGGTCTCGGTACCGCCACTGCGCGCCGAGTTCTTTGTCTCTTGTGGACGGGAACCCAAGGCGACGGCATCGACCCGTTCCCTGTCCAATAGTGTGGTTCCATTCATGCAGAATCTCCTCAACGAACAATGGGAGTCGCGCCCGATCCATGGACGCCGAACAGGAAGCCGGCTTGCGGTCGGGCGGCATCTGACGAGTCCGGTCCGCCACACGGCCTCTCGGCACTGATCAGCGCACGATGGGAGGTTCCGGCCGTGGGCCAGCGTCATTCGCCACGAAAACGAAGGATCGCTGTAATCCCGGATCCTCCTGCGGGGGGCGGAACACTCCGCCTGCATCCACAGGGGCAGACGCCAAGGATGATACCTGTCGAGAGGGCGATTGACAACATCGATGGTGACCAGCGTGCCGGCTGCTGGCTCCGTGTCAGGTCTGCGAAGGGTCCGTGGAGCCGACGATGTGCCGCAGGTAGGAGTCCGGAGCATTGAGGTAGCGCCGCCAACGATCCACCAGGGCTAGCTTGTCCCACGCGGTGCGCCGGATGCCATGGTCGCCGACTTCGATGATGTCGGCGCCGGGGGTCGCGGCGAGGAGCGGGGAATGGGTCGCGCACACGACCTGCGCCCCGGAGCGGCCCAGCTCATACACCAGTGCGACCAACCGCAGGCAGGAATCGAACGACAGTGCCGCCTCTGGTTCGTCCATCACGTAGAAGCCGGGCTCGCCGAACATCGACTGGAGCACGGTGAGGAAGCCTTCGCCGTGACTCATCCGGCTGGTGTCTTCCTGCCAGTAGCCGGGAAGACCGCGGACTTGTTCCATGAAGCCGAAAGCCGTTTCAGCCCGCAGGAAGTATCCCTTCCTCTTCAGCCGCGCACCACCGCGCATCCTGGCGCCCTCGACAGTGGTCTCCAGCCTCAGCAGTTCACCGAGCGGCGTCTTGGGACGAGCGTTGCCGTACTTGCGGCCGGCTCGCCCGCCTTGAGCGTCCAGCCCGTACGCCTCGGCAAGGGCCTCCACCACGGTGGACTTGCCAGAACCGTTCTCACCGACGAGAAAGGTGACCGGCTGGTCGAACTCGAGGCCGCGATCGGCCAGTTCGGCCACGGCCGGCACCGTGAACGGCCACCTCCACCGCTGGCGGTCATCGGCCGGCAGCAACCCGTCCGGAATGTAGGCGCGGCTGACAAGCATCGACCAACTCAGTCCCGTTCGATCAGATGGCCGACAACATCCGGGCCGGGATGCGCCGAACCGGACCCGTCCCGGCGCATGTCCACTTCGGGCAGTTCCACCGGCGCGCCCTCGTCAGTGGCGCCGGCCGGACGAGGACCGACCCAGGCCAACCGAAGCTGGTTGTCCCCCTTGAGGAACCGCTGCGCCCGCACGCCTCCGGTGGCCCGGCCCTTCGCCGGATACAGCGCGAACGGGGTGACCTTCACCGCCCCACCGGTGGCCGTCACCACCATGGGTTCGCCGTGTTCGGAGTCGTCGGTGCGGACCGTGCCGAAGAACACCACCTCCGCGCCGCCGGACAGGGAGATACCGGCCATTCCACCGCCCTTGAGCCCCTGCGGCCGCACCAGTGAGGCGGCGTAACGCAGCAGCGACGCGTCGGTGGACACGAATACCAGCGTCTGCGTCGTGTCGGCGAGCCAGGTCGCGCCGACCACCTCGTCGCCGTCCCTGAGATTGATCACCTCGAACTCGTCGGAACGGACCGGCCATTCGGGTGCGCAGACCTTCACCACGCCCTGCCTGGTCCCCAGCGCGAGCCCTGGTGCCCCCTCGTCCTGCCCGCTCAGCGGCGCGATACCGACCACCCGCTCCCCAGCCGGCAACGGCACCAGTTCGCTCGCGGCCATGCCGCCGCTCAACGACACCGTCCCGCTCTGCTCGGGCAGCACGGGCAGCGGAAGCACATCCGTCTTGACCGCGCGCCCCCGGTTGGTGATCAGCAGGATCTGTCCGCGGGCCGTCGAGCCGACAACGGCGGCCACCGCGTCGTGTCGGGCACGGCCGTTGCGCCGATGCGCCTCGGAGGACTCCTCGGACTCCGCCGCGGTCCTGGCCACCAGTCCGGTCGCCGACAGGATGACCTGGCACGGATCGTCGGCGACCTCCAGCGGACCGGCGGGCTTCGACGCGGCGAGCACCTCCTTGAGGTCGCCGTCGATCAGCGCGGTCCGCCGCTGCCACCCGAGCTCCTTGGCGACCTTCGCCAGTTCGTCCGAGGTGACCTTCTTGAGCACCGACTCGTCGTCGAGGATCCGCGACAGCTCGGCTATCTCACCGCGCAGCCGTTCTCCCTCGGCGTCCAGTTCGATCTTGTCGTACTTGGTGAGCCGGCGCAGCGGCGTGTCGAGGATGTAGGCGGCCTGGATCTCCGACAGCGCGAACTGCTCGATCAGTCCCACCTTGGCCGCCTGGGCGTCCTCGCTGGTGCGGATCAGCCTGATCACCTTGTCGATGTTCAGCAGGGCCTTGAGCAGGCCCTCGACCAGGTGCAGCCGTTCTTCCCGCTTGCGCCGCCGGTGGCGGGTCCTGCGGGTCACGACCTCATAGCGGTGCGCGAGGAACACCTCGAGCAGCTCCTTGAGCCCCAACGTCCTCGGCTGCCCGTCGACGAGCACCAGATTGTTCATCCCGAACGACTGCTCCAGCGGCGTCAGCCTGTACAGGTCGGCGAGCAACGCCTGCGGGTTCACCCCGACCTTGCACTCGATCACCAGGCGAGTGCCGTTCTCCCGGTCGGTGAGGTCCTTGACGTCGGCGATCCCCGACAGCCGCTTGGACTTGGTCACCTCGTCGGCGATCTTCTCGATGATCTTCTCGGGGCCGACACCGTAGGGCAGCTCGGTCGCGGTGATGGCCTGCCGGCCCCTGCTGCCCGGCAACGGGCCGATCTCCACCTTCGCCCGCATCCGGACGACGCCGCGGCCGGTCTCGTAGGCCTTGCGGACCTCGTCGAGGCCGAGCAGCATCCCACCGGTGGGCAGGTCGGGCCCTGGCACGAACTCCATGAGCCGGTCCAGCGTCGCGTTCGGATGCGTGATCAGCCACCGGGCCGCGGCAACGACCTCGCCAAGGTTGTGCGGGATCATATTGGTGGCCATGCCCACCGCGATCCCGGACGTGCCGTTGACGAGCAGATTCGGGAACGCCGCGGGAAGAACGGCCGGTTCAAGCAGCGAACCATCGTAGTTGGGCCGGAAGTCGACAGTGTCCTCACCGATCTCGCCGACCAGCAGCATCGCCTCCGGCGACATCCGGGCCTCGGTGTTGTGGTTGACGAATCCGCCTGCGAGGAACGAGTGGTCGTCAGACCGCACACGGACGGAGTAGACCTCCGCGGGCTCACAGGCTTCGATAGCGGTGACAGCCTCAAACCGGTAGCCGGAGTCCATGATCGGCAAAATCGTGGCGAGTACTTCTGGATCTTTGAAGCGGTCGATGATACGTAGCCGCTCGGTCTCCCACCGCTCCATCCGGTCGAAGTTGTGTTGCGTCAACCACGCTCTACCACTTCCACGCCGGTCAAAGTCAAGTGCGCCGCGAACGTAGTCAGCGACGAACGGAACCTTGTCTTGACTGAGACGATGCGGACGAAGCGGTGAACGGCGAAGCAGCTCAGCCAACTTCACCTGCTTGGTCTTGAGGAATCCCACCCGCTCGGCGAACGCTCGAACATTGCGTAGCCCAGAGACGATCAAACGACGCTCGATGGCACCGCTGGCGCGCACGTAGCTGCGATGCCGTGCGATGACTCCGAACTCGGCAAGTAGTTCCTGAAGTTCCCGCGCAAGTCGGTCACTGTATGTCGAGTACTGAATCGTGAATCCGTCGTGTGCTACACGGGGACCACCGTCACCCTCGAATGCGGCCATCAGGAATGCTCGTTTGACTCCCCAACCGCCATTCCACACGAACTCGGGCACGAACTTGTCACGCGCTTTGTAGCCGATGAACTCCAACAACGGACTCGCTCGGAACGCCTCCATGCCCCCGGCATGGTCTTGAACGTCGAGTTCCTGGATGAGCCGACGATCACGTCTGGTCCGACGTTCGGACACGTATCGTCGACCGCCAACAATCTGGTCGTAGGCATGGAGGACTTCGTTGAAGAAGTGCTCGTCGGTGTTGCTGAATCCAGCACGGGTCCCGCCGGCATAGCCTTCAGAAACCCATGCGCCGCCGAGGACCCCGAGCATGTACTCCCGCGCCGTTGGTATGACTTGCGACCAGGCGTTGCGCGCGATACATGTGATCGCTCCAGGTCGAATCTCGTCGAGCCGCCGCCACTGGAACAGCGGGACGCCCATAGGAGCTTCCAGGCAGAGAACAAGATGGTTCTCACTGCCCCGAAGGGAGAAACCGGACTTCGTTGTCAGGCGCAGGGTCGGGTGCACGCCCGAGTTGAACACCTTCTCGACCCTGACTGCCTTACCGTCCTTGTCCAGCACTTCGAAATCCGCGTCTGCTTCGGAATCGGCGGCCAGGTTGACCAGATCACCAATCCTCGGGCTCGAACCGTCGGCAAGCCGAATTCTCGTGTCTCCGCTGAGGCAATAGCGGCTCGCCGCCGGTCCATCGTCTTGAGTACCAAAATTTCCGTGCCCGTCGATGAGCGGCGCGTTCAACGAGAAGTCCTGCGCCATCCGGACCATCGCGTCGTAGATCGCGGTGTCCCCGTGTGGGTGGTACTTGCCCATCACCGCACCGACAACGCGGGAGGACTTCACGTAGGCATGGCTCGGCCGATACCCGTCCTCGTTCATGGCGAACAAGATCCGACGGTGCACCGGTTTGAGACCGTCGCGGGCGTCGGGCAACGCGCGGGAGTGGATGACCGAGTACGCATACTCCAGATAGGAGTCCTCGATCTCGGCCTTCAGCGGGTTGTCGATCACCGTGGCGGCGGCTTGGTCGAAGGCGGCGGGGTCGACCTTGGTGACGGTGGTCCTGCGGCGTGCCATGTCCTGATGCCTTGTCCTTCAGTGTCTTGCGGTGCCTGAATGGTCTTCGGGTGCGTGGATGCCGATCAGATGTCGATCGCTTCCTGGTCGACGCGCTCGGCCGAGGACACCAGCCATGCCCGGCGGGGTTCGACCTTCTCTCCCATCAGCAGCTCCAGCGCCTCCTCCGCCGCGTCGACGTCGTCCATGGTGATCCGGCGGACCGATCGGGTCGCGGGGTTCATCGTGGTCTCCCACAGTTCGTCCGCGTCCATCTCGCCGAGACCCTTGAACCGAGGTACCGGCATGACGACCTGCTTGCCGGCCTTCTCCAGCCGCGCGATCGTGGTCTCCATCTGCCGCTGGGTGAACGTGAAGTGGGTCTCCGAGTTGCGGCCTTTCGTCATGACCTTGTGCAGCGGCGGCATCGCCGCGTACAGCCGGCCGTCGGTGATGACCGGACGCATGTACTTGGCGAACAGCGTGATGAGCAGGGTGCGGATGTGTGACCCGTCCACGTCCGCGTCGGCCATCAGGATCACCCGCCCGTAGCGCATGGCGGAGAGGTCGAACGTCCGGCCGCTGCCGGCGCCGAGGACCTGGACGATCGAGGCGATCTCCGCGTTGCGCAGCGTGTCGGCCAGACTTGCCTTCTGCACGTTGAGAATCTTGCCGCGCAGCGGCAGAAGTGCTTGGTATTCTGAGACCCTAGCCATCCGCGCGCTGCCGAGTGCGCTGTCGCCCTCCACGAGAAACAGCTCGCTGCGGGCCAGTCCAGTGCTGCGGCAGTCGACGAGCTTGGCCGGCATCGCCGCGCCCTCCAGCGCGGTCTTGCGGCGGGCCGCGTCCTTCTGCTGCTTCTGGGTCAGCCGGACCCTTGAGGCGTCGACGACTTTCTGCAGTACCGTCTTGGCCTCGGTCTTCGTCTTGCGGTCCTCGGTCCAGGACTTGATCCTGCGCTCGACGATACCCTGGACGACTTTGGTGATCCCGGAGGTGGACAGCTCGTCCTTGGTCTGCGAGGTGAACTGCGGTTCGGGGATGCGCACGTGCATGACCGCGGTCATGCCCTCGAGCACGTCGTCCAGGGTCGGCATGTCCTCCTTCGGCTTGAGCAGACCGCGGCTCCTGCCGATCGCGTCCTGCACCGCCTTGAGCACGGCTCGGTCGAAGCCCCTGCGATGAGTGCCGCCGTGCATGTTGCGGATGGTGTTGGTGAAGCACTCGACCGTCCGCTCGTAGCCTGTCCCCCACCGCAGCGCGATCTCGACCTCGGCCCGGCGTTCGACCTTGGACCGCATGACGCCGTTCTCGTCGGCCGCGTTCTCCAGGTAGCTGCCCTCCCCGGTGATCAGCACCGTGCCGCAGACGGCCTTCTCCTCCGACGGAGCGAGGAAGTCGACCATGTCGGCGAGGCCGTCGGGGAAGTGGAATGTCTCCTCGCTGATCGCGCCCTCAGTGGCGTCGCGGAGCACGTAGGTGACCCCGGGCACGAGGAACGCGGTGTTGCGCAGTTTCGCCCGCACGCTGTCGGTGTCCAGGGCGGCACCGGTCTCGAAATAGCGGGCGTCGTGCCAGTAGCGGATGGAGGTGCCGGTCGGTTCGCCGCGTTTCATCCTTCCGGTCACCCGCAGACCGGACTGCTTGGTGAACGACGCCTTCGGGCCTGCGCCGTCGAACACCCCGGGCACGCCGTGCGCGAAGGACATCTGGTGGATCTTGCCGTCGAGTTTCACGGTCACGTCGAACCGGTGGGACAGCGCGTTGACCGCCGAAGCGCCGACGCCGTGCAGGCCGCCGGAGGTCTTGTAGCCCGACCCGCCGAACTTGCCGCCGGCGTGCAGCCTGGTCAGCACCAGCTCGATCCCGGACAGGCCGGACTTGGCGTGCACGCCGGTGGGGATACCGCGGCCGTCGTCGTCGACCTGCACGCTGCCGTCGGCGTGCAGCGTCACCACGATCCTGCTGGCGTGCCCGGCGACACCCTCGTCCGTGGCGTTGTCGACGATCTCGGTGAACAGGTGGTTGACGCCCCGGCTGTCCGTCGAGCCGATGTACATGCCGGGTCGTTTCCTGACCGCTTCCAAACCCTCGAGGTGCGTCAGGTCATCGGCCCCGTAGAGGGACTCGGCAGAAGCGGTCACAGGACGGTTCTCCCCTGTTGTGACGTGTGAACACGCCGAAGACTATCGGGCCGCCCTGACAATGGAGCGGATCGGTGCGGGTGTGGCGGTGCGCGCCCTGCCGAGCGCCCGTGATCAGAAATCGCGGGTGAGCCGGTGGGTAGGACGTGGGTAGGACGGCCGGAACGCGGCCTGTCCCGGCTCGGCCACGCTGCTCGTGCCGCAGGCCAGGTCGGCGGCGGCGGCCGCTTCGGTGCAGGCCTTGTCCAGTTGCTCTGGCGACCAGGCTACCCGCAGGTTGATCACGGCTCGGCCGGTGGCGATTTCAGGCGGGCCGGGCAGGTCCAGGCTGGGGGGTTGGCCGGCGCCGGTCACGCTGGCCTTGGCCGGGGCGTTGCCGGCAGGACCGGCCGCGTCCTCCACAGTGAGCTTGGCATGCCCCACCATCACGTCGGCCGCGGCGCAGGTCTCGGCCAACGCCGTCAGTGCGACAACCGCCCACCGCGCCGGCGGGAAGCCGGCCGAGTCCGGCGAGCTCACCGTCACCACCCGGTTGAGCCAGGCCAGTTCGGCCTCGGCCGCGGCGTAGCGGTCGTAGTCCAGCGGTCCGTCCGCCCGGTCGGGCTCGTCGCCTCCCAGGGTCATCGTGTCCACCAGCGCCGTGACCTCACCCGATCGTGCGGAGTACGGGAGCACTGTGGCGTCGGGATAGCGGCGTGCGATATCGGTGAGCAGAGACTCGAGCAGCCGTGGCTCGGTCGTGTCGACCTTGTTCACGGCGATCACGTCGGCTTCGGCGAGTTGGTGGGCGTACAGGTAGGAGATGTCGGAGTCGGCACCGACGTCCCAGGCCCGCGCGAACAGCCGATACCGGCTCGGGTCGACGACCGCCGTCAAGGGGGCAACCCGCAGCCGCTCGCCATAGTGTGCCCGCAGCGGTCGCACCACGGTGGCCCGCAGGTCGGTGCAGCTGCCGACCGCCTCCGCGAGCACGGTATCCGCTCCGGCGTCGACGAAAGCGGTTACCGCCGCGGCCAACTCGTCGAAGCGGCAACAGAAGCAGCCGTCGGTCACCTCAGACACCGCGTCGAGCACGCTCGCCGCGGTTCTGGTGTCCACAAGGTCTCTGCCCTGGTCGTTCGTGATCACGGCGGGTCGCTTGCCGCGACGGCGCAGCTCGGTCGCGACGGCGAGCAGGGTCGTCGTCTTGCCCGCGCCCAGAAATCCGCTCACCGGACAGAACGTCGCTCGCAGCATCGTCGCCCTCCATGAACCGCCGTTGACACACTGGGACGGCGAGCCTAGCGTGGCCAGGAAATCGATTTCTTATCCGTCTTGGCGCCAGGAGGCTCCGTGGCCGGTCGGAACATCGCGTGCTGCCAAGGTGACTGCTGTTGCGGGTCGTCCGGGCTGCCCCGCCGAGGATTCCTCAGCCTGTCCGCCGCGGCTGCCGGCGCCGCCGTCCTGGCCGCGCACAGCAGGGACGCGTTCGCCGCGGGTGTGCTGCCAGACCGCGCGTTGGCACCGGCGGACAAGGGGTTCTCCCGAGACTGGATCAACGGACTGTACGAGCGCGGCACTCCAACTCGGTACGCCGGCGACGACCTGCGCCACATCGGCATGCCGGTTGGAGGCGGTGGCTGCGGCCAGGTCTATCTCGGTGGCGACGGCCAGCTGTGGTACCTAGACCTCGACAACGGCCCGCCTCCTCCAGGAACCACCGGGAGCGGGGACAACTACGCCAAGCCGCACACCCAGTTCTCACCGTTCGGGCACGGTTTCGTGCTGCGGACCACGACCACGGACGGCCAGACCGTGCGCCGCGTGGACGGCACCGGATTCGCCGATGTGGCCTTCACCGGCCAGTATCCGCTCGGCACGGTCGACTACCGGGCGGCCGACTGTCCGGTCTCGGTGCGCCTGGAGGCGTTCTCCCCCTTCGTTCCCGGTGAGGTCGAGGATTCGACGCTGCCGCTGACGGTGCTGGCGTACACGTTGACCAACACCTCCGCCAAACCGGTGACCGCCGAGCTGACCGGATGGGCGGAGAACCCGGTCTGCCTGCGCAGCCGGTCGGCACAGCCGATCACGCTGTCCAGCGTGGTTGCCAACGGCAGCGGTTACCGCGGTGTGCAGTTCACCGCCGCCAATGGCGGTTCCGCCATACAGCGCCCGGACATCGTCTTCGAGAACTGGGAGAAGGCCGACTACGCCGGCTGGACCGTGCAGGGAGACGCCTTCGGGGTCGGGCCGGTGCTCGTCTCCGAGGTTCCCGACTACATGCTCCGCTTCGGTGATCTGCACGTGCGCGGCCAGCGGTTCGTGACCTCACACAACTTCCGCGCCACGGGCGGCGACGCCACCAGGGCCGACAGCTACACCGGCCGGCTCGTCAGCGCGCCGTTCACGGTCCAACGGCGCTATCTCAGCGCGCTGGTCGGCGGAGGAAACCAACCCAACCAGGCCTGCCTGAACGTGATCGTGGATGGCACTGTCGTGGCCAGCATGACTGGCAAGGACACCGAACCCCTGGTGCCGCATGCGGTCGACCTGACCCGATACCAGGGCAAGACGGCACACATCGAGATCGTGGACACCGCCACCGGCGGCTGGGGTCACATCAATGTCGACGACATCGTCTTCACCGACCTTCCTGCCGGTTCGGCACCGGTGGACCAGCTGGCCGACGGCGGCACGGTGGCGTTGGCGGTGGTGGCACCGGACACCGGTCAGGTGGTGGTGCGGCCGTCGCTGGCGGACTGGAGCACACCGGCCGCGATCGTCGACTCGGGGCCGGGACCGGCCAGTATCGACGGTGGACAGGGCACTATCGCCGGCGCGGTCACCGCGTCCCTGCGGCTGGACCCGGGCCAGAGCGGCACCGTGCGTTTCGTGCTCGCCTGGTACTTTCCGAATCCGGACCGCGACGCGCTGTCGTTCCTGACCGACATCGCCATCCTGCGCCGGCACTACGGGCAGCGGTTCACCTCCGCGGCCGATGTCGTCGGCCAGCTCGCCGGCCGGCTGGCTGGGCTGGAGGCGACCACTCGTGCCTGGGTGAACACCTGGTACACCGACTCGACGCTGCCGCACTGGTTCCTGGAACGTGCCTTCGCCACCGCCTCCACGCTGGCCACCTCGGTCTGCATGCGGTTGTCCAACGGCAGGTTCTACGGATGGGAGGGTGTGGACTGCTGTCCGGGTACGTGCGAGCACGTGTGGAACTACGCGCAGTCGATCGCCCGGCTGTTCCCCGAACTGGAGCGGGACACCCGTCAGCGGGTCGATCTGGGTGTCGGGTTTCACGCCGACCGGGGTGAGATCGGCAACCGGGCCGAGGCGGACATGGTCTGGGCCACCGACGGGCAGTGCGGCACGATCCTGCGGATCTACCGTGAACACCAGATGGCCCCTGACAACGGCTTTCTGCGGGCCAACTGGCCGCGGATCAAGCAGGCCATCGGATGGGTGATGGCGCAGGACGGCCGGCACGACGGGACGCTGCTCGGTCCGCAGCCCAATACCCTTGACGCCGTCTGGTACGGCGAGATCGCGTGGATGACCGGCATGTACGTCGCGGCGCTGCACGCCGGGGCGGCGATGGCCGACGAGATGGGGGACACCGCGTTCGCCGGTCAGTGCCGGACGCTGGCGCAGTCCGGCAGCGACTCGATCGGTACCGACCTGTGGACCGGGGAGTACTTCATCCAGCTGGTTGATCCGGCCCATCCGGAAGCGGTCAACTCCAACATCGGCTGCCACATCGACCAGATGTTCGGCCAGGCTCTCGCCTGGCAGTTCGACCTGCCCCGAGTGTTCCCCGCCGACAAGACACTGACGGCACTGCGCAGTATCTACCGGTACAACGTCGTGCCCGATCCCGCCGCGTACCGGGCGGCCAACACCGAGGTACCCGGCGGCCGGTGGTTCGCCATGGCCGGCGAGCCTGCCGTGATCATGACGACCTTCCCGCATGGTGGTGGGCAGCAGTCCAACGGAAATCCACCTAGTTGGTCCGCCGCCTACTTCAACGAGTCGTGGACCGGCCAGGAGTACCAGTTGGCCGGGCACATGGTGCACGAGGGCATGGTCGACGAGGGCATGGCGATCACGCGCGCGGTGCACGACCGGTATGCGGCCGGCAAACGCAACCCATACAACGAGATCGAGTGCAGCGACCACTACTCGCGCGCGATGGCCGGCTATGGGGTGTTCCTGGCCGCCTGCGGTTTCTCTTACCACGGGCCGAAAGGGCGGATCGGGTTCGCGCCGAGGATCAGCCCGGACAACTTCGCCGCTGCGTTCACCGCGGCGCAGGGCTGGGGACTGTACCAGCAGCGGCGTGAGGCCGGGCACCAGTTCGGCACGATCGAGGTGCGACACGGCACGGTTCGGCTGTCCGTGCTCGCCTTCGAGCTGCCGGCGCCGGTCGCCACATCGGTACCGGCCGCGGTCAGAGTGGACGGTCAGTCGGTTGTGGTCGCGTCCGCCACCGTTGACGGCAACCGTGTTGAGCTGACGCTGGCCAGTCCGGTCACCCTCGCAGCGGGGCACCGGCTCGACGTCGACATCGCCGTACCGACGTGACAGTCCTGTTCGGCGTGATGTCTCTTCGTGTGTGGCTGTTATGCCGTGCTGACAGCCTCGACATAGTGCTGGCGCATGATTCCGCGCTGCGTCAACCACCAGGGTACGGCCACCAACACTGACGCGCAGCCGCTGACGACCCCAACGGCGCGCACATCGAACGCCGCGAGCAGACCGCCCAAGATGACCAGAGACAACCGCGACACTCCCATGTAGGTGGTCATGTGCACGCTGGTCATCCGGCCCCGCAATGCGTCCGGCACGGTGGCCAGCAGGATCGTGGTGTCCAGCGCGACGATCACCCCGCCGGAGATTCCCGTCGCGCCCAGCATGACTCCGGCCGTTCCCACACCGGTGGTCAGGAACATCACCGCCCAGCTCACCCCCTGCACCACATAGGCCAGGGCATAGGCCGGGAGATGGCGACGGATCGGCAGGCGTGCGGCCAGCGCCACTCCGATCAACGTGCCCACTCCGTAGGTCACGTAGAACGCTCCGAGCGTCGCTCCGCCGCCGTGGATCACGCTCGCCGCGTAACTGGCGATCAGCACGGTGTAGCCGCCACCGATGAGACCCCAGGCGATCCCGATCCACACCACGGATCGCGCCAGCGGCAGGGCGCGCAGCGCGACGACGCCCTGCCTGAGATCGGCCCAGAATGTGCCCGCGGTGCTGGCGGGACTCCCCGTTGGGCCTTCGGGGAGCAGAGCCAACGGCAGAACCGCCAACAGTTGCACGATGCCGGCCGTGAACAGGCCCAGGCGGGTACTCCATGCGGACAGCGCGCCACCGGCGATCGAGCCGATGATGGCCATCGCCCCGGACACCGAGCTCAGTGCCGCATTGGCCGTGACGCGGCCTGTGGCGGGGACGACGCCGTACACCCACCGCTGACGGCTGGGAAGCCAGACCGCGTTCGCCGTGCCCTGAAGCCCGTACAGCGCCGCGAGCCAGACCAAGCCGATGTCCAGCGACACGGCCATCGCGGCCAGGGCGGCGGTCTGAGCCAGCATTGAACCGAGCGCCAGCCATCGCGGGCTGACGCGGTCGGCCAGCGTTCCAGCGAACGGCATGAGCAGCAACGAAGGCAGGGTTCCGGCCAGTTGCACCATGGCAAGCTCAGCCGGCGACGAATGCCGCAACACGAACAGGAAGATCGACACCTGCATCACCCACGTCGATCCCGAGTTCAACGCGCTCGCCAGCCAGAACTTCGGCACCGGCTCACGAACCCAGCTTCTGGTCACCGCTGGAGCCTAGGATCTCTAGTTAGCTCGAGGTCAACGCCGCTTTTCGTGGTCAGCTCGATCCGCATCGATGGACCCAGCGCGGAGCGCCCTTTTCCGGCTTCCCGGTCAGCGGCGGTCGCCGGCGCGCCGCGTGTCGAGTTCAGTGAGCAACCGGACACCGAGGGCGTCGATGCCGCGTCCGGTGTTGGCGTTGTCAGGCACATAGCAGTTGGTCATCAGCACGACCGCGGTGTCGGAATCGTTGCTGAAGGCGAGAAAACTGGAGAATCCGCCGGTGCCACCGTTGTGCCACACCATGGTGTGGGTGTTTGGCAGCGGACTGATATGCCAGCCGAGACCGACACGAACCTTGGTGGTCACCGTAAACCGTGGCCGGTGAGTCTCCCGGATGGCTCGGGCGAACACCGTGTGCTCGGGTGTGAGTTGGGCACGGAGGTAGGCCAACAGATCCCGTACCGTGCTGAACGCGGAATCACCAGCCGCGTCGAAGACCGCACCTGTCCAGTCAGGAACGGCCACCCCGTGCTCATTGTGCCCAGTGGCCTTTCGGTTGCGCTGCAACACAGTTGGCCGAGTAGTGGTGTCGATCATTCCCAGTGGCAACGTGATGTCTCGAAGGATCGGCTCGAACACGCCGCCGAGGACCTGACCAAGCAGCGCGAAGCCGTAGTTGGAGTAGGCGTAGTGGGTGCCGGGGTCATTGTCCAGGACGGTGTCGCATAAGCCTTCGGCGAGATCGTCGCGGGTGTAGTGCGCGTAGGGGTTGAGCGGGTTGAAGTCAGGCACGTTGGTCAGGTTCGGCGGCAGAGGTGGCAATCCCGCCGTATGGGTGGCCAGGTCGGCCAGGGCGATGGGACGCGGGCCACGGTATGGGACCCGCCAGGATGCCGGCAGATGTCGGGCGAGCGGATCGTCAATCCGCAGCCGCCCAGCCACCTGTGCCTCGGCGAGGGCAAGCGCCGTGACAGTCTTGGTGACGGAGCCCATCTGGAAAAGCGTGCGGTCATCGGGAGTCGGCGAGCCCTCCCCTGCCATCCGCCCGACACCCGCCGCGTAGTCTCGCCCGCCCTGGACGACTCCGCAGACGAGACCTGGGTAGCCGAGTTCCAGTCCACGGTTCAGGTAACCGTGGACCAGCTCTGCCAGATCCTTGCTCCCGTCGGCGCCAGGTGCTGGGGCGGCCCAGCCGACACGGGCGGAGAGCAGGCTTGCGCCCACCGCCACACCGCACGCCCCGAGAAAGCCCCGGCGATCGACCACACTCATCGTTCGCACCTCCATGTTTCCGGCGAAGCGGTCCGCCGGCTTGTTCTGTCCGCCACGGCAGCAATCTACGCTATTACGTAATTTGAAGGTACCTGGTGCCGGTCTGAATGCTTCGTGGTCGCGGTGTGCACGATGTCGTTGGCGCGCCGCTGGCGACCAACCGCGCGCCAGGGCGCGGACCACTCACTCGGTCGGCGAGTCACAACCAAGTGTTGTGTCACCTACGATGTGGGTGTGGACCTCAATGCCGTGCGCACCTTCGTAGCCGTCGCGGAGACTGGGCAGTTCCAGGAGGCCGCCGCAGACCTGTCGATCACCCAGCAGGCTGTGTCCAAGCGCATCGCCGCCTTGGAAAAGGACCTCGCCGTACGGCTGTTCACCCGCACCGCTCGTGGAGCCCGGCTCACCATCGACGGGCAGGCCTTCCTGCCCCATGCGCGCGATCTCATCAGGGCCGAACAGCGGGCGGCCGCCTCGGTGCGACCCGACCGAGCGCTGCGCGTCGATGTGCTGGGCCGGCGGCTCGCGCCGGCCGCTCTGCTGCGCGGCTTCCACAGTGCGCATCCCGAGGTCCCACTCGACGTCGTGACCCACTTCGATGCCGAAGCGGCAATCGGCGCTGTCGAGTCCGGCGCGATCGACGCGTCCTTCCGCGCGGTCACCGCGCCCTCCGCACGGATTCCCCACGGCATCCAGGCCGTGCGAATCCTCGACGAACCCATCCAGCTGCTCACCGGCCCGGCCCACGAGTTCGCCGCCCTACGTGCGATCACACCGTGCCAGCTCATCGGACACAGGATCTGGATACCCGGTATCGTCGCCGGAACCGAATGGGCCACCTACTACGACGAACTCGCCACCGCGTTCGGGCTGACCATCGACACGATCGGCCCGTACTTCGGAATCGAGTCCCTTCTCAACGCCATCGCCGACTCCTCGACACTGGTGACCTTCGTCGGCGAACAGACGAACCTCGTCTGGCCCGCTGGCCGCGACCTGCGGCGCGTCGCCGTGCATGAGCCGACACCGCTCTACCCACACTCACTGATCTGGCGCCGCGACAACCCGCATCCCGGGCTCACCGCACTCCGCAACCATCTCACGTCCACCCAGCCCAACCACCACGACGCCGAAACGTGGACACCGCACTGGGCACGACGCTGAACGCCACCGGCTACTGCTGCTGCCTCGCCACCTTCTCGCGCAACTGCTGCTCGGCCTCACGCAGTTCCGGCGTCAATTCCGAGCCGAAGTCGTCCGCCTCGAACACCTGGCGAATCTCGATCTCGGTTTCAGAGCCGGGAAGGGGGTCCGGCATCCGCATGACCCAGTTGATCGCCTCCTGCTTCGAGGCCACCTGAATCAGCCAAAAGCCCGCGATCAGCTCACGCGTCTCGGCAAAGGGGCCGTCCACGACGGTCCGGTCCCCGGAGGAGAACCGGACCCGTGCGCCCTTCGAGCTGGGCTGCAGGCCCTCTCCCGCGAGCAGCACGCCGGCCTGCGCCAGCTCCTCGTTGTACCTGCCCATCTCGGCGAGCAGTTCCTCGCTCGGCGGGACGCCCGCCTCCGTGTTCTCATCAGACTTGATCATGACCATGAAACGCATCGCGGTGCCTCCTCGTGCTGTCGGGTCACACCGGGCGTTACGGCGGCGATCCGCCGCTTCCCTCAACGCGTTGGGTTGTTCAGCTCTTGACCTTGCGATTTGCCAGCCGGTACCGTTCCCCGGCTTCAAGCTTCAAGAGTGTGAGCCTACCGCCCAACTATCGCGGTCACCACTTCACCGGCCGGCATCGTCGGACACGCCTGGGGGACGAGAATGCGTCAGAGATCGAGGAGAATCGTCCTTACCACCGCT
>JAFAZC010000029.1 GCA_019239965.1 Kutzneria sp.
CGAAATCCTGCCGTCCCGGTCCCGGACGCCCGACCGGGTCACGAAACCTGCATCCAGCCCGACACCACAACCCCGGCAAGACCACGACAACGGACACCAAAGGTTAAAACTCAAGCTTAGAACTCGTCGCGGAATAGATCTTGAACAGGTTGATCACGGTGGCTGTTGATCACGGTTGTGAGGAAGGGTGAGCAGCCGCCGCGGACCGTGTCGGACGAGTTGTGGGCACACATCCAACCACTGCTGCCGGTTGTCGCACGACGCGCCGATCACTCCGGTCGGAAGCGTTAGCCGAGTGCTCGCATGATGGCCGGAGTGTTCTGGTACTCGCGCCACAGTGTGATCTTTCCATCGTGGACGGTCAGGACACCGATGAAAGTGGCGCTGTGCTCCTGGTTGGCGGTCAACAGGCGGGCACAATCGGAGCCGATGTCCGACTCGACGAGGTCATGGCGCTGCTGGACAGTGTCTGCCAAGGGGCCCTTCGGGGTGGCTGGGATCGCGGTCTACGGGAACGCACGTTGATGATCGTCTTCCGTGGACTGGCGCCTCAAGCCGACCGGTAACCAGCAAGCTGACATGGCAGCCTCCGCCGGGAGACACACACTGCCGGGGCACCGCCCCACTGGGGTGGACCAGCCGCTTCGTGCTGATCCATCCCCAGTGGTTCCCCTCGGCGGCGACACCCTCACCCGGTGGCGACGCTGCGCCGAGCCGAGGGGCCCGAGTACCGGGCGTCGCCGAAGCCAAGGATCGGAAAGCCGACGAACCCGAACAGCCAGAGGCCGACGATCCCGAACCCGGTACCTCTACCAAAGGATCTGGCCACATCGACGAAGACGATGGCAGACACCACGACGTTCAGGACCGGAACGACGAGGAGAAGCAGCCACCAGCCCGGTCGGCCAGCGATCTTGAGAAGCATGTAGAGGTTGTAGAACGGAACGATGGCGGCCCACCCAGGCTTGCCGGCCTTGGCGAACACCCGCCAGCACGCGGCGATCTCGAACACCGTGATCGCCAGTGCGACGATCACGTAGATGACGATGCCGACGCCTCCGAAATCCGACGACGAAGCAGCGTAGTGCACCAGATTGACCTCTTTCGGATCGTGTTCCCGGTAGGGCTCAGAACGCGGCCAGTCCGTTGGGGGTGCCGAGTCCAGTCGGGCCGTCCCAGCTGGTTCCCGCCCGGCACAGAGGCTCGGGGGCGGAATCACACCCATGCGCCGGTGCGTTCTGACCGAACGTGACGTCGTTGAACGCGTTCGACGGAGCCCCGTAGAGGGTGTTGGGTCCGAGGACTCCACTCAAATGGCCGCCCCGGACGTACAGACCGGCGAGATAGGGCGATGACGCGCTGGTGCCGCCCACCACGGCCCAGCCAACCGGCTGTCCATCGGCGGGCGCGTAGCTGTCGTAGACCGCGACGCCCGTGCCTGGATCGGCGACTGCCGAGACATCGGAGCCCGTGCGATGCCCGCCACAGTTGGCGGAGATGGTGGCCGGCTGTCCCACGGTCGGCGGAAGGGAGTCGGCGCATCCACTTCCGGCGCCACTCCACGCTTGTTCGGTGAACCGCGCTCCAGACTGGTACAGCGACGTTCCGCCCACCGACGTCACCCAGGGGAGGTCCTGCGGCCAGTCGGCTTGTCCGCCCTGGAAGCCGGAATCGCCCGACGACGCGGTGATCGCGATCCCGGGGCGGAACAGCGCCCGCGCCGCCGGACCGGTGGTGACGTGCGCGTCAGTGGGGAATCCGTAGCTGATGCTGACGGCGTTGGCCCCCCTCGACACCGCGGTGTCGACCGCGACACCGAAGTCGTCGGCATACTTGTCGGTACTTGTCGCGTTCGGATCGAACGGCACCTGCACCAGCATCAGCCGGCAGTGGGGGCATGCCGCGGACGCCATGTCGAGGTCCAGCGAGGTCTCCAGTGCGATGCTCTGCTCGATGAGCTTGCCGATCGGACTGGGATCCGGCTGGAGCGCGGGTCCTCCGTGGTAGTCCGTGATGGTCAGGCAGCCGGTTTCGGTGGTGCATTCGGGAAGTCCGTACTGCTTGCGGTAGGTGGCAAGATCGGCCGGTAGGTTCGGGTCCGCGGCCATGTCGATGATGGCGATGGTTCCGGTTTCCCCCACCGAGGGCGCTGGCAGGGAATACGCCGCCGCCAGCTCGTCGGGTCCGTAGCCGACCGGAGTCTGGGTGGACAGCGGTCTGGTCGACGTGGTCGACTCGGTCACCACTTCAGCCATGCAGTGCGGAGTCGCGCCGTGGGCGGCGCAGACCTGCCGCACACCGTGATCTCGTAACAGCGTCCCCGTTCGGACCAGGCTGTGCAGCGTCGCCGCACTCGGATCCGCGGTCGGTGCCGCTGTGGCCACAGCCGGGAACACGGACATCGCCGCGGTAGCGGTGACGACACCCAACATCAACACGGTAGATCGTTTTCTCACTCGGTGCTCCTCAGTCGTATGTGGTTCCCGATTCGGGTTCCAGAAGGCAGAGCACAGTGATCTTCAACGGGCGACACGTGCGCACGCATCGGCTGCCGGGCCCACACGACGTCCTACTGAAGTCGGAGGCGAAGATGACATGTCTGCTACATTCGGACCGCGCGCCGGGGGCGCTGACGACTGGGTGGTCCGTTCGGCCGAAGCCTCTAGGCGGCCAGCCAGGCCCGCCAGGTCGGCAGCAGGGTGGCGAGCAGGCCGGCCGGGTTGTCGATGTTGGGTGAGTGTGCAGCCGCCGTGATCACGGCGAAGTCGGCTTCCAGGCGATCGGCCATGTCCCGCTGCGCCGCCACCGACCACGTGTCGTCGTCCGCCCCGCACACCACCAGACAGGCCGCGCCGGCTGAGCGCAACGCGGCGGCCAACCTGGTCACCAGATCCGGCTCGTGGCGCAGACCGTCACCCATGCCGAGCAGGCCGACCACCGCGGACCGCAGAAACCTGGTGCGCCGGAAGGCACTGACCTCGGCTGGAAGCGCGACCCAGTTCGGACTCGCTGAGGACACGTGTTCCAGCAGGTCGTACGTGGCCTCGGCGCCCCGCGAACGCAGTGTCGCGGTGCAGAAGTCCAGTGCCTCCCGGCGGCTGCCCACCGACAGTTCGGCCGGCCCGGAAGCCAACAATGTCAGACCGGCCACCGGCGCGCCGTCCAGCACCGCGGCGCGCGCCACCAACCCACCATAGGAATGGCCGAGCAGCAGCACCCGGCGGCCGTCAGCGGCTATCTTGGCGACCACCTCGGCAAGCACCGAACCCAGCGGAGCTGGCCGATACGCCGACTCCACGTCGGGGCCCGGCGACTCGTACTGGCCAGGAAGGTCGATCGCGATGACCTCGATTCCGGCGTCGGCCACCGGGTCGAGGATCGGTGCGAAGTCCTCCTTGGAACCCGTGTAGCCCGGTACGAGCAGCGCCGTCGCACCGAGGTCGGCGCCACGCGCCGGAGCGCGAAGCGCCGCGATCGGACCGTGTCGGCCCGGCAGGCCGACCCGGGAGGCGCGGTTCGGGGTCAACTGCGAGGGCGGCATGGAGCTCACGCTGTCGAGTGTGCCGCACCGACGCCCGGCCTCGCCCGCCCCGCGCGGGATTCACCGCGGCGGCTCAGCTTCCACCAGGTCAGCGCAGCGCGACCACGGTCGCGCCCCGCTGCTCGATCAGGACCGCGCCGATCGCGCCGAGCCGCACCGTTCCCCGATAGCCTTTGCGGTCGATCGGGATCGTCGCGGACCTGGCGCCGGTGAGCGGATCGACCACGGCAAGCCCCTCGGCGATCGGAACGAGCACCTTGTCGGCGAACACCGTGCCAGGGCCGAGTGCGCCGTCGACCGTCCACATCGGAGTAAGGTTGGCGCCGCGCAGGGCGACCACGCGGGAGCCGGTGAACCAGGTGATCACTTTGGCGCCGCCGGCCGAGGTCACCGTCCAGCTGCCCGGTTCGCAGGCCTCAGCGGTGTCGTCTCGCTGGGTACATGCGGCCGCCATTGTCGCCGGGACCGGAGAAGCCGGCGTGCCGGCGAGATCGGCGTTCGGGACGTCGAGCGGCAGCGTGCCCACCTGGGACCCGGTGTTGTTCCAGATCGTCAGCCGGCCTGGGTTTTGTGTGGCGACGGCTTCCAGCTGGTCGGTCAGTGCGACGAGCCGACCGGAGTCACCGGGCATCTGGACGCTGAAGGAGACGTTCGGTTTCTCACTGTCACCGTCGGTGCCGCCGGGCTTGAGCACCGTGAGGCGCTGGAACTGTTCCCCGGGACAACGCTCGACGAGGCCGATGGCGCCCGCGGTGACTGCCTCCGAACTGTAGGAGCAGCCGGTTCTGGGCTGCTTGTCGGGATTGACCTTCGCGACGACCGTGCCGTACTGCTGGGTTCGCACCAGGTCAGAGCGCCACGTGTCGATCAGCTCGCGGCCGGTCGTCGTGACATAGGTGCCGTCGTAGAGCAGTTGGGTGCCCAACTCGGCGTCGTCGTCACGTGCGGCGCCGCGTTGGCCGGTGACTCCGTCGAGTGCGGTGACCTCACTGCAGCCACGGGTCTTGTGATACACCGCGAGCGCCTTGCCCCAGGCCGCCGCCACTGTGCACAGGTCCAGATTCTCGCGGGTGTAGCTCCAGCGGAGTGCGCCAGTGACCGGATCGCGGCCGGCCACCTGGTGCCCCTGACCGGTCACCACGGTCGGACCGACCAGGACCGGTTCGACCGTGGCACCGCTGTCCGCCCGCCACAGTTCGGTCATCGTGGCGGGAACCGACGTCGGCTGCGGCGGTGCCGTCGCGGTGCTCGGCCCCGTTCGGGACACCGTCGCCCGCGCGTCACTGAACCGCCACCAGAGCGCGGTGCCCGCCACGAGGACCGCCACGATCACGACCACGGCGATGTAGTCGCGTTTGCGCCGGAACGTCGTTCTCGGTCCGGCCGGCTGTGCCGGTTGCCGCTCAACGGGGCCGGCTAAGGGGTCCTCGGCGGTCGCGTGCTGTCGTTGATCGTGTTCCACGGTCACCGCACTAGTCTGCCGTGGACGGCACGTCGGCGGGCGGCGCCGTCCGCCGCCCTTGGGCTCCGGTTCCCGCGGCGACCTCGACGCCACCGCGGAGCCGGCGTCGAGGTCGCCGCGCTGACCGCTCCGTCTTCGGCGCGTCCTCCCCGGATGGCCGGTCGGTGTGGTCGCCCGCCTGATCGGCCCCGTCGGCGCCTCGCCGGCGCCGACGAGGCGTGCGCTCAGCGTCGGAGTTCCTCGACCGTGTCGCGCTCTTGGTGTCGCCGCGGCCCGCGCCGCGCCTGCGGCCTCGCGGACTCCTGCCGCCAAGATCCTCCTCGACCTCCGCTGCCAGCCCGGCCCTCGTCCGCTGGCTCACCGGAAGCCGACCAGTGGTGTCCGCGGGGATGTCGAGGTCGTTGAACAGGTGTTCCGAGGTCGAGTAGGTCTCCACCGGTTCGGGGATGCCGAGGCCGAGCGCATCGGAGATCAGCTTCCAGCGAGCCTCCTCATCCCAGTCGACCAGAGTGATCGCCACGCCGGTGCGCCCGGCACGACCCGTTCGGCCGATGCGGTGGACGTAGGTCTTCTCGTCCTCGGGGCACTGGTAGTTGATGACGTGTGTCACGCCCT
>JAFAZC010000136.1 GCA_019239965.1 Kutzneria sp.
CCGCCACCAGCTCGTCCTCCCAGCCTTCCTGGGGCCGGTGCGGCTTGCCGAGCACGTGGTCCCGTTCCGCCTCCAGTTGGCTGGCCAGCTCCAGCAGGGCCGGCACGCTGGGCAGGAAGACGCTCGCGGTCTCGCCGGGCCGACGCACGCGCACGAACCGGCCGATGGCCTGCGCGAAGAACAGCGGCGTGGACGAACTGGTGGCGTAGACACCGACGGCCAGCCTCGGTACGTCGACCCCCTCGCTGACCATCCGCACCGCCACCAGCCAACGCTGGGTGGTCGCCGCGAACTCGGCGATCCGGCCGGACGCCTTGGGGTCGTCGGAGAGCACCAGCGCGGGTTGTTCCCCGGTGACCTCGCGCAGGATCGCCGCGTAGGCCTTGGCCGACTCCTGATCGGTGGCGAGCACCATGGCGCCCGCGTCCGGCATGGACCCGCGAACCTGGGTGAGCCGTGTGTCGGCGGCCCCGAGCACCGACGGGATCCACTCGCCGGCCGGGTCGAGTGCGGTCCGCCAGGCCCGCGCGGTCTGCTCCTGGGTGAGCGGTTCGCCAAGACGGGCAGTGAACTCCTCACCGGCGCCGGTCCGCCAGCTCGCCTCCCCGGAGTAGGCGAGGAACAACACCGGCCGGACCACGCCGTCGGCGAGCGCGTCCGCGTACCCGTAGCTGTGGTCGGCTCTGCTGCGCAGTTGCCCGGCGCCGTCGGGCTCGTAGCCGACGAACGGGATCGCGCTGTCGTCGCTGCGAAACGGCGTGCCGGTCAACGCCAGCCGGCGCACGGCCGGCGTGAAGGCCTCCCGGATCGCCTCGCCCCAGGACTTCGCGTCCCCGCCGTGGTGGATCTCGTCGAGGATCACCAGCGTCCTGCGGTTCTCGGTGCGCACTCGGTGCAGGGTGGGGTGCGCCGCGACCTGCGCGTAGGTGACGGCGACTCCCTGGTAGTCCGTCGAGGTGGCGCCCGCCGTGTTGCGAAACCGGGAGTCGACCGCGATGCCCACCTCCGCCGCCGCGACGGCCCACTGGTGCTTGAGGTGCTCGGTGGGCGTGACGATCGTCAGCGCGGTGACCGTGCGGTCGGCGAGCAGCTCACTGGCCACCCGGAGCCCGAAGGTCGTCTTGCCGGCGCCCGGCGTCGCCACGGCGAGGAAGTCCGTCGGCTTGGTGGCGAGGTACTTGGTCAGCGCCCGACGCTGCCAGGCACGCAACGGCGGGGAGGGCAAGTCGGGCAGAACCACAGCCGCCCCTCCTCACCTGTGCCGACCGACTTCTGACCTGCCACCGCCCTCCTGCCCGGTTACGGTGAGGACGACGCCGAGCCTATCAACGGCCACCGATCGCGCACGGCGGTTTCGACTGTGCGCCATGCCACCCGGGCCTCATGGCACCCGAAGGGGGGTAGTCCAGCCCGAGCCTGCCGCATGCAGCATGCTTGACAGCGTTATGGGTCGGCAGTCAGAACTAGACACGGACGAGGTGGCGGCGCCTGGACGGCGTGGACCACTGCGGTTGCTGGCGCGCACCGCGAGCAAAGCCTGGTACGGCGACATCTTCTCCGAGGCCGCCGAGGCCGGGTTCTGGCAGGTGCTGTCACTGCCGCCGCTGCTGCTCGGTCTGCTCGGCAGCCTCAGCTTCGTCGGCGACTGGTTCGGACCGCAGATCGTCACCGCCGTACACGACAAGATCCTCGCGTTCAGCCGCACGGTCTTCACACCGAACGTCGTCGACCAGATCATCACTCCGACCGTGACCAGCATTCTGACCGGAGCGCACAGCGAGATCGCCTCCGCCGGTGTCCTGATCACACTGTGGGCCGGGTCCTCCGCGATGGCGTCCTTCGTCGACGCGATCACCGCCGCGTACGGCCAGCACGACGTGCGGAGCCCGGTCTGGCAGCGGATCTTCGCGCTGCTGATGTACGTGGTCGGCCTCGTGGTCATCGTCATCGGGTTGCCGCTGCTCGCGCTCGGTCCCGACCTGCTGCCCACCGTGCTCCCCGACAAGTGGCAGCCGCTGGTGCGCAGCATCGTGTCCACGTTCTACTACCCCGCGATAACGGTGCTGGGGGTGCTGGCGCTCGCCACGCTCTACAAGCTCGCCCTTCCCCGCAAGCTGCCCTGGCATCGGGGCGTGCCCGGCGCCGTGCTCGCCATGGCCGTCTTCCTGCCCTCCAGCGTCGGCATCCGCCTCTACACGGCGTGGATCACCACCACCGGTTACACCTACGGAGCGCTCGCCGCGCCGATCGCCTTCATGCTGTTCACCTTCTTCATCGGACTCGCCATCGTGATCGGTGCCCACTTCAACAGCGCCATCGAGGAGTTCTGGCCGGCGAAGATGACGCGGCGCCAGCGCAGGCGCTGGCGCCGGCTGGAGCTGGAGCGGGTGTCCGAGCACATGCAGGCCGAGCCGGATTCGGCCGAGGGCCGGCCCGCGGACCAGCACGACACCGCGCGGCAGCTCGACGAGCCCCTGCGCAGCGAGCGGCGGCGGAACTGAAGTCCGCTCCCGCCCCACGGTCGGCCGCCGGGCGGGACCGGAGCCCTACTCGTTGCCGGGCGTCATCGACTCGTAGATCCGCTTGCAGTCCGGGCACACCGGGGAGCCCGGCTTGGGCGAGCGGGTGACCGGGAACACCTCGCCGCACAGCGCCACCACGTGCGTGCCCATGACCGCGCTTTCGGCGATCTTGTCCTTGCGCACGTAGTGGAACATCTTCGGGGTGTCGTCACCGGTGGTGTCGGTGCCTTCCGGCCGAGTATCGGTTTCGGGCAGTGTCTGGGTCATCGGGCTCACCCGTTCATGATGCCCCAGACCTCGGGGACCCCGGTGCGGACGGCACCCCGCACTACAGTGGGAGGCTGTCAGCTGAGGGGAGCCAACGTGCGGACGCGACCGCGGGTCAGCACCGAAGTGGCCGACACACTCGCGGCCGGCGGCGCGGTGGTGGCGTTGGAGAGCACGCTGCTCGCGCACGGTCTTCCCGCCGGCCGCAACCGTGTTGTCGCTGACCGTGTCGAGGCCGTGGTGCGGGCGGCGGGAGCGGTACCGGCCACGGTCGCGGTGCTGGATGGTCGCCTCATGGTCGGCCTCACACCGGCACAGCTGGACAGGGTGTGTGATCCCGACTCGAACCTGGTCAAGTTGGGCCGGCGCGACCTGGGTCCGGCGATCGCGCTGGGCACCGACGGCGCCACCACGGTGGCGGGCACCGCCGCGGCCGCCGACCTCGCCGGGATCGGCGTGTTCGGTACCGGCGGCCTCGGTGGTGTGCACCGGGGGGCGCGGGACAGCTGGGATGTTTCGGCCGACCTGCGGGTGCTTGCCGACACCCCGGTCCTGGTGGTCTGCTCGGGAGTCAAGTCGGTGCTGGACATCGGCGCCACCCTCGAGGTGCTGGAGACCAGTTCGGTGCCGGTGCTCGGCTACCGCACCGACCGTTTCCCCGCGTTCTACCTGCGCGAGTCCGAGCACGAGGTGCAGTGGCGGGTGGATGATCCCGCCCAGGCCGCGGCCGTGGTGACCGCGCACCGCACCCAGGTGCCCGGGCGTGCGGGCATCCTGCTAGCCAACCCGATCCCCGCCGAGCACGAACTGGACCGCGACCTGCACGACCGGCTGCTGGCCACTGGCCTGCGGCGGCTCGCCGACGAGCGGGTGCGCGGCAAGGACGTCACACCGGTGCTGCTCGACCATTTCCACACCGGCAGCGCCGGCGCCAGCCTCGACGCCAACGAACACCTGGTGCTGTCCAATGTCGCACTGGCCGCCGAGGTTGCGGTGGAGTTGGCACGGTGACCCTGATCGTGGTCGGCGACGCCGGCCTCGACGTCATCGCACGGCACGCGACGCCCCTCGCCTACGCCGGCGACACTCCCGCCGAGGTGTGGACGGGGGTGGGCGGCTGCGGGGCGAACACCGCCGCATGGCTCGCCGCCAGCGAGGTGGACACCGTGCTGGTCGGCCGGGTCGGCGACGATGTGGCCGGCCACCGTGCCCACGCCGGGCTGAGTGCCCGCGGCGTGCGCTGTGAGCTGACGTTCGACCCGAATACGCCCACCGGTTGTGTCGTTGTCCTCGTCGACGCCGACGGGCAGCGCAGCATGCTGTCGGATCGGGGTGCCAACGCCGCGCTCCAGGCCTGTGACCTGCCGGCGCCTCTGTTCGACGAAGCCTGCCACCTGCATCTGTCCGGCTATGTGCTGCTGGACGAGCGGTCAAGGGACGCCGGCGTGGACATCCTCGCGGCGGCACGGCATGCCGGCCTGACGACCTCGGTGGATCCGCAGGCGGCCTCACTGCTCACCGAGACGTTCCCGCGTGACGTGGCCGGTGTCGATCTGCTGCTGCCCAACACCGACGAACTGCGGGCGCTGACCGGATCGGCAGATCCGCGCTCCGCCGCCGGTCTGCTCGACGTGGCCGGTGCGGTCGCGGTCACCGCGGGCCCGGACGGGGCGAGCTGGATCGACCGGACGGGCGTCTGGGCGGTGGCCGCCGAGACCGTGCGGTGCGTTGACTCCACTGGAGCCGGCGACGCGTTCAACGCCGGACTGCTCGCGGCGTGGCTGCGGGGTCTTCCGCCAACCGAGGCGCTGCGCAGGGCGGTGCGTACCGCCGCCGCGGCGGTGACCCGAGTTGGTGCCCAGCCCCCTGACGACTCAGCCTCCTAGTACGGACATGTCGCCAGCGAGTTCAGCGTGGCCCTGATGTTCCGCGCTGGCCTGTGCCGCTTGTCCGTACGGCGGGCCGTCCAGCACGAGGGGGCTCAGCGACCGTCGGCCACGCCGTCCCGGGGTTCGTCGCCGGACCGCAGCGCCCGACGCGCGGCCCGCTCCGCGTTGAACCGGTTGATCTCCTCGGCCTTACGCGGCGGCCGGTCGTTGGCGATGAGCACCGCCACCCACGGCAGCGGCACCGACAGGACGACGAAGAGCAGAGCGAGCCACCAGACGTCGATGAAGACGCCGGCGAGGATCAGGCAGGGAATGCGCGCGCCCATGATGATGGCGTACTTGCGCTTGCGCTCCCGGTGCTGATCCTCGAAAGAGGGTGCCGCCTCGGTGATGAGAACCGGGGTGTCGTTCCGTTCGGAGCCCTTCACGGTGCTACCTCCACCCGAGCCGCCTCCGCGGGGTGACCATCTCCACCGACCATTGTCCACCACTTGATTCTCGCGTGCGAGCATTCCGCCATGTTCTTCGCCATGACGTCCGTTCCCGATGGCCCTCGGCCCGTTGCCGGACGTGCGGTATGAGGGCGGTCGTCAGCCGTGTGACCAGCGCCAGCGTCACGGTCGACGGTCAGGTGGTCGGTGCCATCCACGAGGCCGGCCTGCTCGTGCTGCTGGGGATCGCCACCACCGACGGAGCCGAGCAGGCCGCGACGATGGCCCGGAAGCTGCACGAGCTGAGAATCCTGCGCGACGAGCGCGGTTGTGCCGACACCGGCGCGCCACTGCTGGTCGTGAGCCAGTTCACCCTCTATGGAGATACCAGGAAGGGGCGTCGTCCATCGTGGACCGCCGCCGCGCCGGCCGACGTCGCCGAGCCACTCGTCGACGCGGTCGTCACCGCACTGCGTGACCGCGGTGCCTCGGTGGCGACGGGGCGATTCGGGGCCATGATGGCCGTTCAGAGCGTCAACGACGGTCCGTACACCGTGCTGGTCGAGGTGTAACGCGTCGCTCGGGGTGTTCAGGCCTCGTCGAGGTATGGCCCACACGGTGGTCGCGACACCGACTACACCGCGTTTTCCGTGCTGTGAACACAATTGCCCGGCCCGCGGCACGCCGCTGTGTCCACGGTGGACCGCCGGGTCACCCAGCCGGCCGACGGCCGAATGGGCGGCTTGAGTGCTTCTCAGCAAAAGCTCAGGTTTCCTGGAGCAACCGCCGCGGCGGTCATCACGTCTTTGACAGTGGGAATGCGGGAACGATTTGGCTGTCGCTCGCGTTTTCCCAGTGTCCAGCCAACAGGCGGACGGCGGTCCGACCGAGACCGTGTCGCCTCGCGGCTCGCCGCGCAGCGTCGCGCCGGCGGGTGACGCGTCAACACACCAGCCCGCGTCCCGGGGAGGGAACACCGTGACCATCCCACAGAGCTACGCCCCAGAAGTCGGCGCCGAGCCTGATCTCGATGCCCAGGGACCGGCCGCTGACCTGGTACGGGTGTATCTCAATGGCATTGGCCGCACCAAACTGCTCACCGCTGAGCAGGAGGTGGCGCTCGCCAAGAGGATCGAGGCCGGCGTCTTCGCCCATCATGTGATCGAGACGTCCGCACGGCTCGATCGGGCCCGCAAAGCCGAACTGCGGGCACTGGTCCGCGACGGGGAACGCGCGCGGAACCATCTGCTCGAGGCCAACCTCCGGCTTGTCGTGTCGTTGGCCAAGCGCTACACCGGTCGGGGGATGCCGTTGCTCGACCTCATCCAGGAGGGCAATCTCGGCCTGATCCGCGCGGTGGAGAAGTTCGACTACACCAAGGGTTTCAAGTTCTCCACGTATGCGACCTGGTGGATCCGGCAGGCCATCACACGGGGAATGGCCGACCAGGGGCGCACCATCCGGCTCCCGGTCCACTTGGTGGAACAGGTCAACAAGCTGGTCAAGGTGCGCCGTGACCTGCACCAGCGGCTCGGCCGCGAGGCCAGTTACGACGAGCTGGCCGAGGAGTCGGGTGTTCCGCTGGACAAGGTCGCCGACCTGCTCGACCATGCCCGCGATCCGGTGAGTCTCGACATGCCGGTCGGCGCCGACGAGGACGCCCCGCTTGGGGAGTTCATCGAGGACGCGGAAGCCACCGACGCGGAGAGCGCGGTCATCTCCAGCCTGCTGCAGGACGATCTGCGGCGCGTGCTCGCAACGCTGGACGAGCGGGAACAATCGGTGATCCGGTTGCGCTACGGCCTTGAGGACGGCCAGCCGAAGACCCTGGACCAGATCGGCAAACGTTTCGGCCTGTCCCGTGAGCGGGTGCGGCAGATCGAGCGAGAGGTGATGGGGAAACTGCGCCAGGGTGACCGCGCGGAGCGGTTGCGGGCGTACGCAAGCTGACGACTGGCCGCGTGATCCTGATCACTGTTGGACAGGAGCGGCCCTGGTCTTCGGCGGCCCTGGCTCTGCCAGGGATCGCTTTCCACGGGAGGTCGGGACGGCCGGGGGCCGCCTCGGCCTCTCGGCCTGTGTGGCCGGGGACCTCGGGGCGGTCGGCTAGCGCGGATGTACGGTCACTCGGACAGCCACCGCGTGCAAGGGAGCTCGCGTCCGTGACCACCGCAATCCCCTTCGAGTACACCGATCTGCTGCCGCTGGCCGACGACCACACCGAGTACCGACTGGTGACTCCTGGCGGGGTGCGCACCATCGAGGTCGCCGGCCGGCGCTTCCTCGAGATCGACGCGTCCGTGCTGACCCTGCTCACCCGCGAGGCACTCAGAGACATCCAGCATCTGCTGCGCCCGTCCCATCTCGCTCAGCTGCGGGCGATCGTCGACGATCCCGAGGCCAGCGGCAACGATCGGTTCGTCGCGATGGACCTGCTGCGCAACGCCTGTGTCTCCGCGGGCGGTGTGCTCCCAATGTGCCAGGACACGGGCACCGCGATCGTCATCGGCAAACGCACGGAGACGGTGTTGACCGGCGGCGCGGATGAACAGGCCATCGCGCGCGGGGTCTTCGACGCCTACCAGCAGCTCAACCTGCGGTACTCGCAGATGGCACCGGTCACCTTCTGGGAGGAGCGCAACACCGGCACCAACCTGCCGGCGCAGATCGAGCTCTACCACCGCGACGCGGCACCGGATACCGAGCCCCGCTACGAGTTTCTGTTCATCGCCAAGGGAGGCGGTAGCGCCAACAAGACATTTCTCTATCAGGAGACCAAGGCGTTGCTGAATCCGTCCCGGCTGGCCGCGTTCCTCGACGAGAAGCTGCGGTCGCTCGGCACCGCCGCCTGCCCGCCCTACCATCTCGCCGTGGTGGTGGGGGGAACCTCCGCGGAGTCGACGCTCAAAGTCGCCAAGTTGGCCTCGGCTCGATACCTCGACACCCTGCCGACCAAGGGTTCGGCCGCGGGGCACGCCTTCCGCGACGTGGACCTGGAACAGCAGATCCTCGACATGACACGACAGTTCGGCATCGGCGCGCAGTTCGGCGGCAAGTACTTCTGCCATGACGTGCGGGTGATCCGGCTGCCGCGGCACGGGGCGTCCTGCCCAGTGGGCATCGCGGTCTCCTGTTCTGCCGACCGGCAGGCCAAAGCCAAGATCACTCCGGATGGCGTGTTCCTCGAGCAGCTCGAGCGCGATCCGGCCCGCTACCTGCCCGAGGTGAGCGATACCGAGCTGTCTGACGAGGTCGTGCGGATCGACCTGAACCGGCCGATGGACCAGATCAGGGCAACGCTGGCGGCCCTGCCGGTCAAGACCCGGCTTTCCCTGTCCGGACCGCTCGTGGTGGCCCGCGACATCGCCCACGCGAAGATCAAGGAGCGGCTCGACGCGGGTGAGCCGATGCCTGAATACCTGCGTGACCATCCGGTCTACTACGCCGGGCCGGCCAAGACCCCGCAGGGATACGCATCCGGATCCTTCGGCCCGACAACGGCCGGCCGGATGGACTCCTACGTCGAGCAGTTCCAGGCCGCGGGCGGCTCACTGGTCATGCTGGCCAAGGGCAACCGCTCGCCTCAGGTCACCGAGGCGTGCCGGTCTCACGGTGGGTTCTACCTCGGCTCGATCGGTGGGCCGGCGGCGCGACTGGCCAAGGACTGCATCCGCAAGGTCGAGGTCCTCGAATATCCGGAGCTAGGCATGGAAGCGGTGTGGCGGATCGAGGTCGAGGACTTCCCCGCCTTCATCGTCGTCGACGACAAGGGCAACGACTTCTTCGCCGAGACCTCGGCCCCCACCCTGCAGATCTCCTTCCGCCGGTGAGCCTGCCGTCAGGCGTGGTCCACCCGTGTAGTGAGGACGATCTTCCTGGCGCCGAGCGGGGCGTCAAGCCGGACAGGCACCGGTACGAAGCGGACGTGTAGCGGACAGTTCAGCTGCGTCGTGGTCACCGACACCAGTGTGATGTCGACCTCGGTCGAGGACTGGGCACTCGGTTCGCCGGTCAGCCTGCTGCAGCCGCTCTGCTCGCCGGACACCACGACCGTCCTGCCGTCATCGGTGGTCCACAGCGAGTGCGGGTAGTCCGCGGGAAGCCGGGAGAAGTCGACCTGGCGCGACGGCACCGCCGGACCGGTGGCGCCTGGGGGGAGGCCCGTGGTCGGGGGCGCACTGGACGGCACCGGGCTCGGGGGCGCTGGGGCGTTGGATGAGCCGTCCGCGCCGGTCCCCTTGTCCCGCGATGCGCACGCTGTGATCATCAGGACCAGCACGCCTATTCCCGCCGCGGCTCTCCGCATCGCCTACTCCTTCCCCATTGGCCGCGCTGGTGTCAGGGCCGCAGCGTCTGTTGCTCGAGCACCACGGTCCGTTCAGCCAGTGGCTGGTCGAGCCGCATGGTCAACTTCTTGGCGCGCAGGTCCTTGCTGCACGGCCGGTGCGAGTCGGTCATGTCCCTGATCAGGATCACCCGGACCGCGGTGGCGTTCTGCTCGGCAAGAGTCGACCGGACGTGTTCGCAGCCGCCCTCCTCGCCGAGCACGGTCAGTGTGACGCCGTCGGCCGCGATCCATGCCTTCCTCGGATAGCCCGCGGGGAGGCGCGTGCCATCGATCCTGCTGTCGGGGACCTCGGTCACGTCGCCGTCAGCGGGTGACGTCGACACGGACGCGGTCGTCGGGCCTGGTGACCCGCCGTCCCCGGCCGGCTGCCCGGCCTGACCGCAGCCACTGGAGAGCAAGACGGCCGCCACGCCCACCGCTGCCGCACCACCTCTGATACCTGTCATGGATCTGATACCTGTCATGGCGGGTCTCATACCTGTCATGACGGAAGCGACCGTGCCGGAGGTTGCCCGGGACCGGTCATGGCACCGCGAGCTGGGCGGTGGTGCCCTGTTCCGCCACTGGCGCACGCGCGGGGAGCGCAAGCAGGCCGATCATGGCCAGCGCGGCGCACCCCACGATGTACCAGCTGATCCACGTGCTCGAACCGGTCGCGTGCAGGATCGCCGCCGCGACGAGCGGCGCCGGCCCACCGGCGATCAGCGACGCGAGGTGGTACCCGATTCCGGCCCCGGAATAACGCACGTTGGTGCCGAAGCTCTCCGCGATCAGGGCCGCCTGCGGTCCGTACTGCATGGAGTGCACCACCAGCGACACGACGATCCCTACCAGCACCAGGGCCGGCAGCCTGGTGTTGAGCAGGCCGAAGTACGGGAACGCGAACAGACCCATGCAGACGATGCCGGCCCCGTACACCAGCCGGCGCCCGAGCCGGTCGGACAGCCAGCCGAACAGCGGCACACAACCGAGCCCGACCACGGCTCCGATCATGGTGTCACCGAGCAGACGGTCCTGGCCGAATCCAAGCACGGTGGTGCCATAGGTCAGCACGAACGTGACGAAGAGGTAGAACGGGGCCTGCTCGGACATTCGCAGGAACGCGGAGCTGAGAACCGCCCGCGGATGCTTCACGATCACGCGCAGCACCGGCTGTCTGACCACCTGTTCCGCCTGCCTGACGCGGGCGAACTGCGGCGACTCCATGACCCGCAGCCGGACGTAGAGCCCGACGGCGACCAATACGACGCTGACCAGGAAGGGAATCCGCCACGCGCCGTCGAGGAAACGGTCCCCGGCGAAACTGGAGGTCAGCCTGACCACGCCGGTGGACAGCAGCAGCCCGATCGGCACCCCCAGTTGCGGAATACCGGCCATCAGCCCGCGTCGCCGCGGACTGCCCCACTCCATCGACAGCAGTACCGAACCACCCCACTCGCCGCCGACACCGATGCCCTGCGCGATCCGCAGCACGGTCAGCAGGACCGGTGCCGCCACGCCGATCACGGCGGTGGAGGGCAGGCAGCCGATCAGAACGGTTCCCGCGCCCATCAGCAGCAGCGTGGCGACAAGGGCCGCCTTGCGGCCGATGCGGTCGCCGTAGTGGCCGAAGATCGCCGCACCGATCGGCCGGGCGGCGAACCCGACGAACTGGGTGCCGAAAGCCGCGAGCACTCCAGCGAAAGGCGAACTGGAGGGGAAGAACAGTGCCGGGAAGACCAGTGCCGCGGCGGTGCCGTAGAGGAAGAAGTCGTACCACTCGATCGACGTGCCGATCGTACTGGCGACAACGGCACGTCGCCGTTGCTGCCGCACCAGATCGGGCTCGACGGCCGTATCGCTCATGCACAACGACAATGGAGCCACCAGGTAGCACTGTCAAGAACGCGATCGCAGCAAACACCGGCGTCGGATATCGTCCGCTCGTTCCACGCCGACGTGGTGGCGCGGCACGGGCCGGCTGACCGTGGGTGAGCGTAGCGGCTGTTCGCCGGACCGCACTCACCCGCCGCCCTCACGCGATGGGCACCTGAATCTCGGTCACATACGTCGCGGGATCGTTACTCGTGGCCGGACCGACGTGGACCAGTTGGCGATTCAGGCCGCGCTGGGTGTGGCCGTTTTCGGACAGCCAAGCCTGGATCGCCTGGTAGGCCAGATACCACTCCTCATATCGACCGATGTGCAGTGTGGAGGCGAAGCGGCCCCCGGGCAGCGTTCGGCACTCGTTCCCCTCGCCGTCGGGTACCTGGCTGGCCACGGTGAAGCCGAGGTCGAAGTCGAACGGCTCACCCCAGTCGTCACGGGCGCTGTCCGAAATCCACATGCCCAGGCCGGGTTCCACCTCACAGTTGGCCAGATACCGCCGGACCCGCTGATAGGCCGGATCGATCAGCGACCAGTCGTAGTCGGGTTCGAGCCGCAGAGGGGTAAGCACAGCACGGACATCGGCGATGTCCTTGACGTCGATCTGGTACGGCATGACTCCTCCTGAGTCGATGAGGCGTTCGACGATCGCGATCCTGCGTTCCGCGTCGTCCAGTTGGCGTTGGAGGAGTTCGCGGTGATACCGCAGCGGCTGCTTGATCAGGGCGGAATCCGCCCAGTTCGACACCAGGTCACGAGTCTCGACGACGGGCACCTCCAGCTGACGCAGTACCTTGACCAACTCGGCCTGTGCCATCTGGTCAAGGCGGTAGTAGCGGTAACCGTTGGCGGGATTGACGTGGTCCGCTTTGAGAACGTCCTCGTCGTCGTACAGTGCTGGTAGATACCAATCCGACCGAAAGTAGGCAGTTTTCACCTGGCGCTATGCCGTCCTGGTCTGCCTACTTTCGGTCTTCTTGGTAAGGCGCAGAGTTGGAACGGACAACTGCGTCAGAGCCGAGAACCGACCGAGCGGGATGGCATTCACCCAAGATCTCCTCACATCGGCGATCCTCACCCCTCAGGCGACTTGAGAGTCAACTCGAGTCTTCGGCACGGTCACGTTCAATCGTACCGAGCGTGTCGGGATGGTGACCAAGCTGAAGTGGGTCGTCCGCGTGAAGGGCTGAGCCGGAGGGGACGGTGTCGTGGCGACACCGTCCCCTCAGAGCACGACAACACCGCTGGGCACCGCGCTGAGCCCGAGTTCGACAGTGCCGACAACGTCAAGGGTTGCCGTGCTGATCGCCGTCACGGTGCTCGACGCGTTGTTGGTGATCCAGATCTCGTCGACTGTGGCGGTGATTGCCGTGGGAATGTGTCCAACGAGGACCGTCGCGGTGACGCCATGCGATCTGGTGTCGATGACCGAAACGGTGTCGCTGTTGGCGTTGGTGACATAGGCGAAGGCGCCGTCCGGCCGGAACGCGACCTGCCAGGGAGTCCTGCCCACCGCGATCGCCGCCACGAGTTCGTTCGTTGTCGTGTCGAGCACGGAAACCGTGTCCCGCCACGAGTTCACGACATAGACGGTGGCACCGTCTGGGCTGACCGACACCCCTCCTGATCGCTTCTGGTCCCGACGCGCCGCACGGACCTGGTTCGTTCTGATGTCGTAGGTCCACAAACCGTCCGCGCAGGTGACGTACACCGAGGCGTTGTCCGGGGTGACCGCGACGGACCGTGGCGCGAGCCCGACGGTGATCGTGTCGGTCACCGTGTCGGTGGCGGTGGTGATGACGGAAACCGTACGTGATCCACCGGCACCGGTGTCCGGCCCGGTGTTGGCGACGTAGGCCAACCGCCCGTCCGGTGCGACGGCGATGCCGTGCGGGAAAAGTCCCACGGCGACAGTGCCGGACACCGTGTTGGAGGACGGGTCGATCACGGAGACGTCGCTGGCGCCGGAGTTGGTGACGTAGAGCTTGCGACCATTGGGGGTCGCGGCGATGCCGTAGGGGTTCGCGCCGCCATGGATCCCGGACAGCAGCTTGGCCGCGGCACGGTCGATCACCGACACGGTGTAGTTGACGATGCCCGGAACATAGACGCGTCCGCCGGTGCGCGGAACGGCCTTCCCGGCCGCGGCGGCGAGGATGCCGGGGAACTGAGTACCTGCCGTGCCCGCGGGAAAGTCTGCGCGGTGACTGGTTGTCGTCTCCTTGAGCCGACTCACGGGTCGCGGCCGTGAACCGTCGAGCACCGCGGATGAGGGTGGTGGTAGCGACACGGCGGCGCGGCCGCGGTCTCGCGGGGGGCGGTACGGTTCCTGGTGCGGCGGCGACTGGCCGGCGCCGGGTATCGGCGCCGGTGGAAGGTGCGCGACGTCGTATTCGGTCTGCCACAATCCAGGCTTCGTAGCGGGCAGCGCAGGAAACGGTCGGCCGGCCGAGAAGCCGAGCGCCGAGGTCAGGTCGCCGAACGTCTGTCGGCGCCAGGCGCTGATGTTGGTTTCGTACACACCGGTCAACCGTTCGAGGAACCTCAGCACGGACGTGTGATCGAACGGCTCGCCGCACACCCAGCCGCCCGCCGTCCATGGCGACACGATGATGCAGGGCACCCGGATGCCGGCACCGATGGGCAGGTCGCCGACGAACTCGTCGGCGGTTCCCCGCGGCGGCATGGGTGGTGGGACGTGATCGAATAGCCCGTCGTTCTCGTCGTAGTTGACGATGACCACCGTCTTGGCCCAGACGTCCTGGTTTGCGGCTACGGCATCCAACGTGCGGGCCACGAAGTCCGCGCCGGCGGCCGGGGTGTAGGCGGGATGTTCGCACTGCGGCGAGGTCGGGATGATCCAGGACACGGTGGGCAGCCGGTCGTGCAGGGCGTCGTACTCGAACTGGTCGGCCGGACCGATCGCCAGGCCGTGTCGGTGCAGTGGGGATGACGGGCTCGCGTCCTGGTAGTTCTGGAAGAACTCGAGCGGATTGCAGCCGTAGTCGTCCTCCTCCTGGTACACGTGCCAGCTCACACCCGCCGCCGACAGCCGCTCGGGATACGTCGTCCAGCGGAACGGCACCGCGACCTTGTTGGTGAGGACCGGGCCGCCGTTCTTTCCCGCCGGGTCGATGGTGCCGGTCATGTGGTACAGCCGATTGGGCCACGTCGGTCCGAGCACCGAGCAGTGGTAGGCATCGCAAATGGTGAAGTTCTCCGCGAGCGCGAAGTGGAACGGGATGTCCTCGCGGGTGTAGTAGCCCATCGTGTAGGGCCCGACGGCGTCGCCGTCGGCCTTGCGGTGCGCGGCGAGCCAGCCGTCCATCTTGCCGCCGTTGACCGACCTATGCTGCACGCTCCAGGCGTGGCTGGTGGACGGGAGGGCCTGCGCGTTGGTCCGCCGGGTGTCCAGATGGAACGGCAGCAGGTAGCCCTCCGGGTTGCCCATGTCGGGCTGGTAGAACACCGACCGGCCGGTGGACAGCTGGATCGCGGCGGGATCGTCGAACCCGCGCACTCCGGCCAGCGTGCCGAAGTAGTGGTCGAACGACCGGTTCTCCTGCATCAGCACCACGACGTGCTTGATGTCACGGAGTGAACCCCTGGCCGGTTCCGCGGCGATGGCGCGGCGCAGGTTCGGCGGCAGCACGCCGACGAGAGCAGCGGCTCCTGCCGCGCCGGCGACGGATCCGAGAAGACGACGGCGGGAAATCCCGGGCATGTCCACCTCTCCCGTGCGCTGCGGGGCGTATGCCGCAAAGCGCACCGCATCGGGCACAAATTGGCAATGCGCCAATCATTGGTGATCGACGTCACGTCCAGTCACCGCGGTGAGGTGATCGTCAGTCGCCGTGGCCCTCGTGCACGAAGTCGGCGAGCCGCCCGGCGATCTCCGCCGGCGACGGCAGCGCTCGGATCTCGGCGCTGATCTCGCCGGCCCGCCGGCGCAGCCCGTCGTCGGCGAGCGTCCGCGCGATCAGGTCCGCGTCCAGCTCGTCCTCCGTGGCCGACAGTCCCGCGCCGGCGTCCCGCACCGCGTCGGCGTTGACGTGCCGGTCCGCGCCGCTGGGCAGCACCAGCTGCGGCAGGCCAGCGACAAGCGCGCCCAGTGTCGAGCCCGCGCCCCCGTGGTGCACCAACGCCGAACTGACCCGCAGCAAGGCGTTGAGCGGAATCCAGCCCGCGACACGCACGTTCGGCGGCAGCTCGCCGAGCCCGCTGGTGTCGACGTCGCCGAGCGCGACGACGAAGTCGGCGTCCACCTCCGGTGCCGCCGCGATGATCCGCTCCACCGGGCCGAGGCCGCTCATCCCCGGCGCGACGGTGCCGAGGGTGACCGCGATCAGCCTGCGGCCACCGCGGTCGGCGAACAGCCACGGCGGCAACACACCGCCGCCGTTGTACGGCACGTAACGCATCGACCAGCCGGGCACCGGCCCGCCGAGCATGCTCGGCGGCGCCACATCGATCGACACGCGGCGCTCGGGAAGGTCGTCGACGCCGTGCCGGTCGAACACCTCGGTCATGTTCCGGAAGAGCTCCTCGGCGAGCCCGATCGAGCGCACGAACCCGGAACCATGGTCGACCGAAGGGATGCCGAGCTTGGCGGCCGCGACCAGACCGGCACCCTGAATCGGTGATCGGATGATGACGTCCGGCCGCCACCGCAGCGCCGTGTCGACGACACCGTCGACCAGCATGCTCGACACCGCCGCGAGCCGCGGTGCGAACTCGCGAAGGTCGGTGACCCTCGCGCTAAGCATGGTCGCGACGAGCTCGGGTTGCTCCCGCTTCATTCTGGCGAACATCCGGGCTCCGTCGAAGTCCGGGGCGACGTCGACCACGGCGAGCCCCGCGTTCCTGGCCGCGAGCGCCTGGCCCGCGGTGGCCACCAGCACCTCGCTGCCAGCCGCCCGCAGTGCCCAGGCCAGCGGAATCATGGGAAAGACGTGTCCGATGCCGGGACTGGGAACAAACATGACGCGCATCGAGCCCCCTCACCCCCGAAAGAACGAAACGGACCCTATGGAACGGACATACCGTACGGCGAACCAGCGTAATGGCCCACCCGGCTACTCCGCTCGGGGTACATCGCGGCCGAGAACGCGGTGCCGGCAGAATCTGCGGCCGTGACAGGACCACTGCGGGCCTCAGGTGCCATTCAGCGGCGGATCGCCGACGAGTTGGGCGTGCGCGACGATCAGGTGCGAGCCGCCGTCGACCTACTCGACGGGGGCGCCACCGTGCCGTTCATCGCCCGCTATCGCAAGGAGGCCACCGGCACCCTCGACGACGCCCAGCTGCGCACCGTCGAGGAACGGCTGCGCTACCTGCGGGACATGGAAGACCGCAGGACCGCGATCCTGGAATCAGTGTCCGAGCAGGGCAAACTGACCGATGAGCTACGCGAGCAGATCATGGCGGCCGATTCCAAAGCCCGCCTGGAGGACATCTACCTGCCCTACAAGCCCAAGCGGCGGACCAAGGCGCAGATCGCCCGCGAGGCGGGCCTCGAACCACTCGCGGATCAGCTCCTTGCCGACCCGACACTGGATCCGTCCGATGTGGCCACCGCTTTCGTCGACGCCGACAAGGCGGTCGCCGACGCGGCCGCGGCTCTCGAGGGCGCGCGGGCCATCCTGGTCGAACGGTTCGCCGAGGACGCCGACCTGATCGGCGAGCTGCGTGATCGGATGTGGACCAGGGGCACCCTGGTGTCCAAGGTGCGCGACGGCAAGCAGGAGACAGGTGCGAAGTTCGCCGACTACTTCGACTTCGCCGAGCCGTTCACCAGACTGCCGTCGCACCGCGTCCTCGCGATGCTGCGTGGCGAGAAGGAGGACGTGCTCGACCTCGCCTTCGAGCCGGGGCCCATCCAGGAGGACGGCCCGGTCAGGGACAACGCTCCGGGCGAGTACGAGATCCGCATCGCCGCCCGCTTCGGGATCGACGACAAGGGGCGGGCCGCGGACAGGTGGCTGTCCGACACCGTGCGCTGGGCATGGCGGACCAGGATCCTGGTGCACCTCGGCATCGACACCCGGGCCAGGCTGCGCGCGGAGGCCGAGGACGAGGCGGTTCGGGTGTTCGCCGCCAATCTGCGCGACCTGCTGCTCGCGGCGCCGGCCGGTACCAGGGCGACGATGGGCCTCGACCCCGGTTTTCGCACCGGCGTCAAGGTCGCCGTCGTCGACCCCACCGGCAAGGTGGTCGCCACCGACACCATCTATCCGCACGTTCCCCAGCAGCGTTGGGACGAGGCACTGGCCACGCTTGCCCGACTGGCCGAGGCCCACGGCGTCGACCTGATCGCGATTGGCAACGGCACCGCCTCGCGGGAGACCGACAAGCTGGCGGCCGAGCTGATCAAGCGACACCCCGCGCTGAAGCTCACCAAGGTCATGGTTTCCGAGGCGGGCGCCTCGGTGTACTCGGCATCCGTCTATGCCGGACAGGAACTGCCCGGTCTGGACGTCTCGCTGCGCGGCGCGGTGTCGATCGCGCGGCGGCTGCAGGACCCGCTCGCCGAGTTGGTCAAGATCGATCCGAAGTCGATCGGCGTCGGCCAGTATCAACACGATGTCGCCGAGACCAAACTGTCCCGGTCGCTGGATGCCGTCGTCGAGGACTGCGTGAACGCGGTCGGCGTCGACGTGAACACCGCGTCCGTCCCGCTGCTCACCCGGGTGTCGGGCATTGGCGTCGGACTGGCCGAGAACATCGTGCTGCACCGCGACTCTCATGGCCCGTTCCGCTCAAGGGCCGCCCTCAAGGACGTTCCCCGCCTCGGTCCCAAGGCTTTCGAGCAGTGCGCGGGCTTCCTGCGCATCCCGTCCGGCGACGATCCGCTCGACTCCTCCAGCGTGCACCCCGAGGCCTACCCGGTGGTGCGCAGGATGCTGGCGACGACCAAGACCGACCTTGGCGCGCTGATCGGCAACACCTCCGTGCTGCGCGCGATCCGGCCAGCGGACTACGTCGACGACGCCTTCGGCCTGCCCACGATCACCGACATCCTCGCCGAGTTGGAGAAACCGGGCCGGGATCCGCGGCCGGCGTTCACTACGGCGACCTTCGCCGAGGGCGTGGAGAAGATCGGCGACCTACGGCAGGGCATGGTGCTCGAGGGTGTGGTCACCAACGTCGCCGCGTTCGGCGCGTTCGTCGACGTCGGCGTGCACCAGGACGGTCTGGTGCACGTCTCGGCCATGTCACGCACGTTCGTCAAGGATCCGCACGAGGTGGTGAAGTCCGGGGACGTGGTCAGGGTCAAGGTGCTGGAGGTGGATATCCCGCGCAAGCGGATCTCGCTGACACTCCGGCTCGACGACGAGGTCGGCCCCCGTTCCAGCCCGGCACGAGGTGCCAAACCGGCGCGGGATCGCCGCGACGGCGGCAAGTCCGGCGCCGGGCAGCAGCCAAGACCGGCTCGGGACAAGGCACCCGCGGGCGGTTCGATGGCGGATGCCTTGCGCCGCGCCGGATTCGGCGGGTAACCAGCGCCGTGTTCGGCTCAGCCGGGCTGATCCCCGGTGGCCACCGGGCGTGCCGGATCCAGGCACCAGTGCGACCACGACCCGGCGTACAAGCTCGCCGGGCCGAAGCCCGCGACCTCCAGCGCCAACACCACCGACGACGCGGTGACGCCGGAACCGCAGTACGCCCCGACCGGCTGGGCGGCGCTTACCCCGATCCGTTCGAAGCGCGCGGCCAACCCGGCCGGGGACAGCCACCGTCCATCGGCGCCGATGTGCCCGGTGAACGGCGCGCTGCGCGCACCGGGCACATGGCCGGCACGCGGATCGATCGGCTCGGTGTCACCGCGATAGCGCTCCGCCGCGCGTGCGTCGAGGAGCACGCCGGTCCTGGCCAACCGGGCGGCCCCGGTGGCATCGAGCACGGGCATACCTCCCGGTACGACCTCGATGTCGCCGGGCCGCGGTGTCGGCGGGTCGGTAGTGACCGGCAATCCGTCGGCCACCCATGCCGGGTAGCCACCGTCCAGCACGGCCACCGCCTGATGGCCGGCCCATCGCAGCAGCCACCACGCCCGCGCCGCGATTGAGCCGTCGCCGTCGTCGTACACCACGACCGGATGATTTTGGCGAACTCCCGCGCCACGCAGCACGGCCTGCAGCAAGGCCGGCTCGGGCAGCGGATGCCGTCCGCCGGCGCCCGGCGGTGCGGACAGATCGGTGTCCAGGTCGAGGTAGACGGCCCCCGGCAGGTGTCCGGCCAGCCACGACCGCAGACCGGGCGGTCCGTTCAGCCTCCACCGCACGTCCAGCAGTGCCGGCGGCTCGGATCGGATCATGTCGGCGAGCGTCGTGGGCGCTATCAGCGGGTGCACGTCCCCCATCCTGCCCGCCCGCCGCCCCGGCCTACGGGCGGCGGGCACCGTCAGTGCCGACGACTACCATTTGGTCACGACGTAAGGGGCAGGGCAGTGAACGACCTCATCGACACCACCGAGATGTATCTGCGCACCATCTTCGAGCTCGAGGAGGAGGGTGTCGTCCCGCTGCGTGCCCGCATCGCGGAGCGGCTGGCCCAAAGCGGCCCCACCGTCAGTCAAACGGTCGCCAGGATGGAGCGGGACGGGTTGCTCGTCGTCGCGGACGACCGCCATCTCGAGCTGACCGAGGCCGGCAGGGACCTGGCGATCGCGGTGATGCGCAAGCACCGCCTCGCCGAGCGGCTGCTCGTCGACGTGATCGGTCTGGAGTGGGAGCACGTGCACGCCGAGGCCTGCCGGTGGGAACACGTGATGAGCGAGGCGGTCGAACGCAAGCTCGTCGGCCTGCTCGGTCACCCGACCACCTCGCCGTACGGCAATCCGATTCCCGGGCTGGACAAGTTGGGCGTCGGCCGGCCGGCGCCGCCCGCGGAGCCGGGTCTCGTCCGGGTGGACGAGGTGGCGCGGCGGGGTGGCGGTCGGGTGGAGGTACGCAGGATCGCCGAACACGTGCAGATCAACGAGGAACTGATGGCCGTGCTCAAGTCGGTCGGGCTCGTACCGGGCGGTGTCGTTCAGGTGGACGGTGGCCAGGACACGGCATCGACCGTCCAGGTGCGCGGCGCCGGCAACGTCGCCGCGCTGGACACCGCGGTGGCCCACGCCGTGTTGGTCGACGCCAAGTGACGCCGGCCGCGCAGTGGCGACGCGTGTCCCGAGGCAACGCCAGCCACACCTCCCGGGGGCACTACCGCCCGCCGGGGCGTCAGGCTCTCGCCGAGCAGGCCGACCGTGTGTTCCGCGAGCTGCACGGCCGAGCACCCGAGGGGGTGTGGTCGGCTCCGGGGCGGGTCAACCTCATCGGTGAGCACACTGACTACAACGACGGCTTCGTCATGCCCTTCGCGCTGCCGCACCGGGCCGCGATGGCGGCCCGCCGCCGGGAGGACAGCACCCTGACGGTAGCCACCCTCGGCGACAATGGACAGCTCCAACAGGCGGCACCGGTGGCCCTCGCGGAGCTGTCGCCCGGACACGTGACGGGGTGGGCCGCCTACCCCGCGGGGGTGGCGTGGGTGCTGCGCGAGAACGGCATCGACGCGCCAGGGGCGGATCTGGTGATCTGCGGGAACGTCCCGACCGGGGCCGGGCTCTCCTCGTCCCACGCCCTGGAATGTGCCACCGCGCTCACACTGCTCGGCCTGCTGGGCGTCGATCTCGACGGGCCCGGCGCCCCGCCGAGATCAGAGATCGCGCGATGGATCCAGCGCACGGAGAACGAGTTCGTCGGAGCGCCGACCGGGCTGCTCGACCAGACTGCGTCGTTGTGCTGCGTCGACGGTCACGTGCTCTTCCTCGATGTCCGCTCGGGCCAGCGCGAACAGATTTCGTTCGACGCCACCGAGGTCGGGCTGGAAGTGCTCGTCATCGACACGCGCGCGAAGCACTCCCACACCGAGTCGGGGTACGGCGACCGCCGCAAGGGCTGCCAGCGGGCCGCCGAACTGCTCGGTCTGTCCACTCTGCGCGAGGTCACACCGACGGGGCTCGGCGCCGCGCTGGAGCAGCTGCCCACCGAGCTGCGCCCGCTGGTGCGACATGTGGTGACCGAGAACGAGCGCGTGCTCAGCGTCGCGGCGAAGCTGCGTGCCGGTCGGGTGTCGGAGATCGGCCCCGAGCTGACCGCCTCACACACCAGCCTGCGTGTCGACTACCAGATCTCCTGCCTCGAACTGGACGTGGCGGTCGACGCCGCACTCGACGCCGGCGCGCTCGGTTCGAGGATGATCGGGGGCGGATTCGGCGGCTCGGCGATCGCCCTGGTGCGGGCCGACGAGCTGGCCGCGGCGGAGAGGGCGGTCACCGAGGCCTACGCCGAACGCTCGCTTGCCGCGCCGAGACTGTTCACGGCCGCCCCGTCCGCTGGCGCCGGTCGCGACAGGTGATCACCGCTTCTGAGGACTTACCACACGAACAGGGCTCTTCCCTACGACACGAATAGAGGATCAGCACGGTGAAGCTGCTCGTCACTGGCGGCGCGGGATATGTGGGTAGCGTGAGCGCGGCCAGGATGGTCGAGGCCGGGCACGAGGTGGTCGTCGTCGACGACCTGTCGACAGGCCACGCCGACGCCGTTCCCGACGGAGCGCGCCTCGTCGTGGGCGATATCGCCGAGCTCGCCGGTCCGCTGCTGGCTGACGGTTTCGACGGTGTGCTGCACTGCGCGGCCAAGTCGCTCGTCGGCGAGTCGATGCAGGATCCCGCGAAGTACTGGAACGGCAACGTGGTGACGTCGCTGCGATTGCTCGAAGCCATGCGGGACAACGCAACGCCTCGCCTGGTGTTCTCGTCCACCGCGGCGGTCTACGGTGAACCCGAGCAGGTGCCGATCACCGAGTCGGCATCGACGCGACCGACGAACACCTACGGCGCGAGCAAGCTGGCCATCGACCTCGCGATCAGTTCCTTCTCCACCGCACATGGACTCGGCGCGGTCAGTCTGCGCTACTTCAATGTGGCCGGCGCCTACGGCCGCTACGGCGAGCGGCACACCGTGGAGACCCACCTGATCCCGATCGTGCTGCAGGTGGCGTCTGGCCAACGCGAGCAGGTGCAGGTCTATGGCGACGACTGGCCGACCGAGGACGGTACCTGCGTCCGGGACTACATCCATGTGCTCGACCTCGCCGAAGCACACCTGCGCGCCATGGAGCGCGCCCGCGGCGGCGAGCACCAGATCTACAATCTCGGCAACGGCCTCGGCTTCTCGGTGGAGCAGGTCATCCAGACCTGCCGGGAGGTCACCGGGCATCCGATTCCGGCCGCGGTCGCGCCGAGGCGCACGGGTGATCCCGCCGTGCTCGTCGCCTCGAGCGAGCGGGCACAGCAGGAGCTCGGGTGGAAACCCGATCATCCCGAGCTGAGCTCGATGGTCCGCACCGCCTGGGAGTTCCTCGGCGCCACGGCGGAGGCCTGACCGTGGCCGACCATCCGTTCGCTGAGCTGGCGGACTACAACGCGCTACCGAGGTTGTCCTCACTCGCCTTGTCCCCCGACGGTCGGCGGCTGGTCGCGGTGGTCAGCGAGCTGGCTCCCGACGGCAAGACCTGGCGCGGCGCGCTCTGGGATGTCGATCCGGCCGGGGAACGCACCGCATCCAGGCTGACCAGGGCCACCAAAAGTGAGTCCGCCCCGGTGTTCACCCCGGACGGTTCGGTGCTGTTCCTGTCCGCGCGTCCCGACAACGAAGCCAAGTCGGGTGAGGGTGACGGGGACCGGTCCGCGCTGTGGCTGCTTCCCGCCAGCGGCGAGGCCAGGCAGGTGTACTCCCCGCCCGGCGGTGTCGCTTCGGTCCTTGTAGCCCGCCGGGCCGGCACACTCGTTCTCGGCACCACGGTCCATCCCGGTGCCGCGGTCGGCGGCGAGGACAAGGCCAAGCGCAAGGCGCGGGAGGACGCCGGGGTCACCGCGATCCTGTACGAGGACTATCCCGTCCGGCACTGGGACCACGATCTCGGCCCGGACAGGCTCCGGCTGGTCAGCGCGCCTGGGATCGCGGCGGTCGGCGGGCGACTCGACGGGGTCGCCGACCTGACCGGCAGCCTGCCGCATCGAATCGGCGACCATGCCTCGGTGAGCCCGGACGGCCGGTGGGTGGCCTACGTCAGCGAGGTCGAGGTGTCGCCGGACTACGGCTCGCGGGACACCGTCCGGGTGATCGGTGCCGACGGCGCGGACGACCGCGAGTTGGCCGCGGACATCGACGGGACCGACGGGCCGAGATACTCCTACACCGCACCGGTATTCCTCCCGGATTCGACGGCCGTGCTGTGCCTGCGGGTTGTGGAGTCCACGGCCGAACAGCCGCCGGCGCACACTCTGGTCCGCGTCGAACTGGACAGCGGCACGATCACCGATCTGACGCCGGATTTCCCGCACTGGCCGGAGGAGTTTCTGCCCTCGCCGGACGGACGTTGGGTCTTCTTCGTCGGCAACCAACGCGGCCGCCGTCCGGTGTGGCGGTTGGATCTGGCCTCCGGTGAGATCGTCCAGCTCACCGCCGAGGGCGCGTACAGCGATCTGTGCGTGGCCGAGGATGCCTCGGCGCTCTACGCGCTGCGGTCCAGCTACACGCATCCGGCGGAGCCGGTGCGCATCGACCCGTCGTCCGCCGGCCAGACTCCGGTGGCGTTGCCCGCACCGGGAAAGGTGCCCTCGCTGCCCGGCGATCTCACCGAGGTGGAGACCACGGTGGCCGACGGGAGGACGGTTCGCGCCTGGCTCGCCGTGCCCCAGCAAGCCTCCGCCGGAAGGCCGGCACCGCTGTTGCTGTGGGTGCACGGCGGACCGCTGATGAGCTGGAACTCATGGTCGTGGCGGTGGAATCCGTGGCTGGCGGTGGCCCGTGGCTATGCGGTTCTGCTGCCCGATCCCGCGTTGTCCACCGGCTATGGCCCGGAATTCATCGCGGTCGGCTGGGGGGCGTGGGGCGCCGCTCCCTACACCGACCTGATGGCGATCACCGACACCGCCGTGGCCAGACCGGAGATCGACGCCGGCCGCACCGCGGCGATGGGCGGCTCCTTCGGCGGGTACATGGCCAACTGGATCGCGACCCAGACCGACCGGTTCGACGCCATTGTCACGCACGCCTCGCTGTGGAACCTCGACGCGTTCACCGGCACGACCGACAGCTCCTACTACTGGATACGGGAGATGGGCGATCCGCTGCGGGACGGTACGCGGATCGTAGCCAATTCACCGCATCTGCGGGCCGCCGACATCACCACGCCGATGCTGGTGATCCATGGGGACAAGGACTACCGGGTTCCGATCGGTGAGGGTATGCGGCTGTACTTCGATCTGGTGCGACACGGCGTGCCCGCCAAGTATCTGTACTTCCCCACCGAGAACCACTGGGTGTTGACCCCGGGCAACGCCAGGGTCTGGTACGAGACGGTGTTCGCCTTCCTCGCCCGCCACGTGCTCGGTGAGGACTGGCGGCGGCCCGAACTGCTCTAGTCCCGGAGGTGAACGGGGGTCAGGTCGGGGCGTTTGGCGCCGCGACCGTCCCCGCTGGACCGGCCGCGTAGTCGTCGCCACACCCAGGGACCGAGGAACCGGGCGAGCCAGGCCACTTCCGCCGGCCAGCTGACCTTCGGCGGGGGCGAGGGGAACGGTCTCGTCCAGGTGTCGTCGCTGCCGGGTAACCCTAAGGCCTGGGCCATGCCCGCCGCGATCCTGTCGTGTCCCACCGCGTTGGCGTGCAATCGATCCACGCCCCACAGCCGTGGATCGGTCGTGACCGGATGGGGAAAGGAGTCGAGCACGACGACGCCGTGGCGGGCGGCGGCATCCCTGATGCGGGCATTGAAATCGAGCAGCCTCGGCACGAGCGGCCTTGCGAGCGGCATCATCTTACCGACGTCGGGATAGGTCACCGTGGCCACGGTCGCTCCGCTGGACACGAGCGCGGCGAACATGGCCTCGAGGTGACCCACCACCATGGCCGCGTCGAACCTGGGGCGCAGCAAGTCGTTCAGCCCGGCCACCACAGTGGCCAGGTCGGGGCGGAGCGCGAGGGCGGGCGCCAGCTGTTCGGCCCGGACCTGACGAGCCAGGCGTCCCCGCACGGCGAGGTTGGCATAGCGCAGGTCCGGGTTGAGCCCGGCGAGCCGTTCCGCGAGGCGGTCGGCCCACCCCCGGAAACCGACGACCTCGTCGCCGTCGACGAGGCCCTCCGTCTGACTGTCACCCAAGGCCACATAACGGCTGAACTCAGGCATCGTCACGCACACCTTCCCGTGTCCCGAGCAGTTCGGCGCAGCGCAGACACCAGTCGTGGTACTCCTTTTCAAGGCTTCGTCCGAGCAGGCAGGTCAGATAGGGGCCGACCCTGCTGCCGTGCCGCAGGAACTCCTGCTCGTCGCGGCCGTCTCGCAATCGCATGAGGATGTCGTCGAAGAGGGCGATCTTGGACTTGGCCTGTTCGGCGCGCTCAGTCAGTTGGGCCATCACCGTGACGGCATCGGTCCTGTCGGCGGCGTACACCTTGACCAGAAGGTCGTCCCGGAAGAAGGACGGCTTTGCCTCTGCCGCCGTGAACCGCTCCAGTTCCGCCATGCCGAGCTCGGTGACCGTGTAGACGCGTTTGTTGGGACGGTCGTGCTGGATGACCCGGCGGCCACGAATCAGTCCCGCCTGCTCCAGCTTGCCCAGTTCGGCGTAGAGCTGCTGGGGTAGGGCGTGCCAGAAGTTGGCCACCCCGATATCGAAGATCTTCGCCAACTGGTAGCCGCTGTACTCGTGATCCAGCAGGGTTGCCAGCACCGCATGCTGTAGAGCCACATCCGCCTCCCGTCTTGACCGCACTCCAGCATGTAGGCAACGATGAGATTAGTCAACTTTCTGACTAGGAGGTGGACCGTGTCACCGACAGTCCAGTTTCGCGCCGCTGTCGAAACTCGCGATCATGCGGCGATCACCACCCTGCTCGCCGAGGACGTCCGCGTGTTCAGTCCGGTGACGTTCCTGCCGTTCGAGGGAATCCGTGCGGTCAGCGCCCTGTTCGCCGTTCTGCTGCGGACCTTCGAGGACTTCCGCTACGTTGGCGCGTTCAGCGGCAGCCTCACCGAGGACAACGACGGCGAGGCGCACATCCTGGTGTTCCGTGCCAGGGTTGGGGACAAGCAGATCCACGGTATCGATCAGCTCCAGTTCGACCAGAGCGGCATGATCTCGAAGCGGACGGTGATGGTCCGCCCGCTGTCCGCGGCGACCGCACTGAACAACGCGGTCATGGCCGGGCTGCAGGCCGGCGGAGCCCGCTCAGCGCAGGAGGCAGGATGAAGCTGGGATACAACACCGGTTACTGGGCGTCGAGCCCGCCAGCGGGCGTGAACGAGGCCGTGCTCGAGGCCGACCGGCTCGGGTTCGACTCGGTGTGGACGGCCGAGGCCTACGGCTCCGATGCGCTCACCCCGCTGGCGTGGTGGGGCGCCAACACCAAGAACATCAAGCTGGCCACCAACATCATGCAGATGGCGGCGCGGACCCCGGCGGCGGCGGCAATGGCGGCGATCTCGCTCGACCACCTCTCCGGGGGCCGGTTCATGCTCGGTCTCGGCGCATCCGGGCCACAGGTCGTGGAGGGCTGGTACGGCCAGCCCTACCCGCGCCCGCTCGCCCGCACCCGGGAGTATGTCGAGATCATCCGCCAGATCGTGGCCCGGGAACAGCCAGTGGAGTTCGCCGGGGAGTTCTTCACCCTGCCCTACCCGGGAGGAACGGGGTTGGGCAAGCCGCTCAAGTCGACGGTGCACCCGGTGCGCACCGACATCCCGATCCTGCTTGCCGCGGAGGGACCCCGCAACGTGGCGCTGGCCGCGGAGATCGCCGACGGATGGCTGCCGCTGTTCTTCTCCCCCAAGGTTGACGACTTCTACCGGGACGCGTTGTCCCAGGGCTTCGCCAAGCCGAACGCCCGCAGAGGCCTCGGCGACTTCGAGATCGCCGCCAGCGTTCCGGTACTCGTGCACGACGACGTGGAGCAGGCAGCTGACCTCCTTCGCCCGCATGTCGCGCTCTATGCCGGCGGCATGGGCGCGAAAGGGGCGAACTTCCACCGCGACGCCATCGCACGCCTGGGCTACGAACGCGAGTGCGACATCATCCAGGAACGCTATCTCGCCGGGGACAAGAAAGCCGCGATCGCCGCCGTACCGACCTCGCTGGTCGAGGACATCGCCCTGATCGGCCCAGCCGCCAAGATCAAGGACGAGCTCACCGCATGGGAGGACACCGTGGTCACGACACTGCTGGTGCAGGGTGACGTGCACGCGCTCCGCAAGATCGCCGACATTCTGGCCTGACGTCCCGGGTTCCGCGTCGACCATCTCGGCGTTCACTGATCACCTGCCGTACCTGGTGTCGCTGGCACGAGCCAGCTCTCGCTCGGCGGCCACGACGGCGTCCGCCATCATCAGCCGAACCTTGTCCGGTGAGAGACCCAGCTCGATGGCGCTGCGCAGCAGACCAGCGAGGCGGTGGCCGGAAACCGCGGTCTCGGCCCTGTCCAGGGCGATGACGGCAAGGGTTCCGTCACCGCGCAGAAAGGCCGACACCGCGAGCAGGACCGCGGGTTCGGCACATTCAGGCGCCGGCAGCGCGCGGACGAGCGCCAACCACAGCCGCTCGGCGTCCGCCGCCTGTACTCCGAGGCAGCAGCGCACACAGTTGTCGCGCACCAGGCGGTCCGACAGCGCCATGCCCAGCCGGACCAGCTCATGGTCAGTGGCGGGCGGTTCCTTCTTCGCCACCGCCGCGTGCACGGCCGCGAGCCGGCCGGCAGAGGTACCGCAATCGTCCACAATGGCTCTGTCGAGCAGTTTTCCCCTACGTGCCAAGGCGTCCTCGTCATCCTGATCGAGCAGTCCGACCACATCCTCCCGGCTGTCGAAGGTCACTACCCCGGCCACGGTCATCGCCGTCGTCAGCACCGACGTGGCCTGGTCGGGAAGCACACCTCCGCAGAGGACCTCGTCGTAACAGCCCCAGCGTGCTCCCCCGCGGGTGGACTGTGCCCATACCGCGTGGACCACCGGTATGCCCGCGGCCGACAGTGCGGCGCGGGTGCGTTCGACGAGCTCACGCGAGGACGACCAGGATCGTTCCGAGACCACCACGAGGACGACCGCGTCGGCACCGTGACCACGCACCGGGGTCAACAGCTGGCGCACCAACTCCCGATGTCGTTCGGGCGGCGGGAGATCAGCCCGCAGAACGAGCCCTATCCGACTTCGGGCCCGGCCGCCCAGGGCGATCGCCACCAGCGACTCAGCGGGATGGAATCCCAACAGGGCAGGCACACCTGCCACCAGTTCTCCCAGGTCGCGTAGCCGGACACGGGCACAGGGCAATGCGGTCATGGCTCCACCATCCGCCCTCATGGTGGGAGAAGCGGGGTCGGCTCGACAATCTGTGCACAACCACGGCCGCGGTGGACAACTCGGCGCCGGGAGAGCTGCGGCGGAGGTGGTTGTCGGCGCGGTGGACTACGATCCCGCGTTCTCCACCCTGGGGTGGACACCGCGGTTCCACCCGATCCCCATCCGCGGGCAGACGACTCGACCGTGCGAAACCAGCAGTCTGGGCATCACATTCCGACACGAAGAAGGAGAACGTGATGCCCTCGCCCAACCTGGTCGTGGCGATCCTGATCGGTGCACTGGTCGTCATCCGGGTGATCAGCAAGCAGGTGACCGGCAGCCCGGTGACACCACGTCAGGTGGTGGTGATGCCGACCATCCTGATAGCCGCCGGCCTGATCTCCGTGGGCCCGGCACTCGGCGAGGCCTCCGCGGGCGAACTGGCGCTTTTCGGGGTCGACCTGATCGTCCTGGGGCTGCTCGGCACGGCCCGCGGGGTGAGCACGCGGCTGTCGATGCGGGACGGCAGGCCGTTCCAGAAGGGCACGGCGCTGACCCTGCTGCTGTGGCTGGCCACGATCGGGCTACGGGTCGGTGGGGGGTTCCTCGCCGCCGCACTGGGCGTCGGCGGCACGCTTACCACGGCGTCCATGCTGCTGAGCATCGGGCTGAGCATCGGCGTGCAGAACATGACGATCTGGTCGCGTGCCAAGCGGCTGACCGTACCGCTGGCTGTCGGGCATAGATGATGTCACCGTGAGCACGAGCGGGACGAGCTTTGTTCCCTGGTCGACGAGTGGCGGCGCGCTGACCAGGGCCGCACGCCTGGCGCCTTCCGTGGTGGTGCTGGCGTTCCTTCCGGTGGTATTGCCG
>JAFAZC010000134.1 GCA_019239965.1 Kutzneria sp.
AAGGCTGACGGACCTGTGCCCGCGCCGACGTTGGGCCAAGCGCGTGCGAGGGCGAGGCGGCTCAGCGGTTTGGAAGCGGGTAGCGAAGGATGCGTCCCCAGGTGGAGGCGTACTGCCGAAACAGCGGGCCGGTGACGTAGGGAAGGCCGTAACGCTGGCAGATCGCGCGCACCCGGGGGGCGCGAGCTGGGCGTAGCGGTTGCTGGGCAGGTCCGGGAAGAGGTGGTGTTCGATCTGGTGACTGAGGTTGCCGGCGAAGATGTGGAAGAGGGTGCCGACCTCGATGTTGGCTGAGCCCTGGATCTGGCGGAGGTACCACTGGCCGCGGGTCTCTTCATGGACCTGCTCCTCGGTGAAGGTCTGGACCGCGCCGGGAAAGTGGCCACACATGACGATGGTGTGCGACCAGATGTTGCATACGGTGTTCGCGGTGAGGTTACCCAGCAGGCAGGGAACCGCCGAAGGCCCCGCGAGCACGTCGAGACTGCGACCGGAGCATGCTGTGGCACAAGGGATTGCATGCGCTTCACATTGGATCGTCTGGAGCAAAACTGGAGCAGAGATGTACGTTGAACCTACATTGAACCGCACTGTACGGCACTCAAGTGCAGTGACTGCAACAGGTTTGACGTGGTGATCTCTGTTTCCGCAGCTCAGTGGCACTATCCAAATCAGGCTGACAGTGTGAGGGTCAGAGGTTCGAGTCCCCTCAGCTCCACTCGCGAGTGAACGGGGTGTCTTCACGGAACGCGTGAACACATCCCGCTTGTTGTATTTCTGGGGGTGCCCCCTGGAGGACGACCATGAATGCCCTGCTACTACTCGGATTCGTGCCCGAACAGCACCTCGCTGTCACTTCTGCCGAGCAGGAGCCAGTCATGCAGGAACTGCAGCATCTCGGCCAGCTCCGCCGCGTCGCTGGCATCAAGATTCACAGCGGGTATCGTGGAGTCCTCGGTCAAGTCACGGTGTCGACGTCCACGGCGTGGCACACGCCGGCCCCATTTGGCCATGGGAGGGGGCGGTGCGTATGGCTACCTCATCGAAGCTTGACAGGACACCCACCGATAACCGCCTAGCGAGGCGATCCGGGCTTGTGGGGCTTGCGAACCAGCAGTTGGCCATGTTGGAACTGCCGCTCATTTTCGTGAGGCTCGCGCAGCATCCGGGCGACCTCGACGAACCCGGCCTGGCGCACCAGTTCCGTGAGACTGTCAGGTGACCATCGATAGGCGGGGGTGACTTTGTGGTCGAATTCCTGTGGCAGCGCGTCGTCGCCGGCGAAGAATCCGAGCAGCAGGTGGCCGCCCGGCGCCAGCACTCGCTGGAACTCGGTGAACGCGACCGGCAGTTGCTGCGGCGGTGTGTGGATGATGGAGTAGAACGCGAGAATGCCGCCGAGAACTCCGTCGGCGAGGTCCAGGGCAGTCATCGACCCCTCATCGAACCGCAGGTCCGGATGCGCTCGGCGAGCCAGCGCGACCATCTCGGAGGACAGGTCGATGCCGAAGGTGGTCAGCCCGAGCGCGTGCACGTGTGCGGTCACGTGGCCGGGGCCGCATCCGATGTCGGCGACCGGCCCAGCGCCGTGGGCCTGCACGAGTTCGGCGAACGCGGCCAGCATCACACGTTCCATCGGCAAAGCCTCAAGCACGTTACTGAAAAGTTCGGCGTAGAGGGGCGCAACGGCGTCGTAGGCAGCCCTGGTGTCGCGCAAAACGGAGGGGTCGGTCACGGCGGAAACCATAGTCCGTTGCCAATGCCCCAAGGCCCGGCGATGGACCGGATGAGCCGGCCCGACCGTCACCTGAGGCGTTTCGGCAGTGACCCGCACAAACGTCACATCAGAGCCGAGTGTCGGCATGCCGCTAAGGCTGCCAGGCACCCAGACTACCGACCGCGGCCACTCCAACATGGGCGTGCTGCCTGTTCCTTGATCACGGAGGTCCGCCCTTACATTGGGCGGGATGATCGTTACCACATACTCGCAATAACCTGCCTCTACATGTCTCACAGGCGATGAGCAATCTCTCCGCGCGGTCACAGGTCTCACGCCGATTGCCCCGACTCCAGGCGCCCTCAGCGGCTTGCCGCGCCTACCGTGCGACCAAGAGGCTGACGACACCGGCGATGAAACCACCAATCAGTGATCCCACAAGGCCGGAAACAGCGGGAGCGTAGGGACTCTCTTCCGCCATTGAACTGCCCAACATCGCTGTCGTGTCCTCCAAGACCATCCTGATCACCCTGGCTTTCAGTTGGGCGTGCCGAGACGGTTTACCTTGGCAACCTTGACGAGCGGCACCACCTCTGCTGGCGATCGCGCGTTATCGGAGAACGGTTTCAGGCCGGGTGAGCCGTTCGGTACACTACCGGAAGGTCGGCCTGCGCGTTGAGGCGAACGGCACGACACCGGACAGCCACGGGTGACCAGGTCCTGGACTAACGCCAGTCACCCGGCGCCGTCCTCGGCCGAGGTAACTTCGAAGCGAGGATCTCCCGGGTCCATCCGAGACCTGCGTCACTGCTGTACCGGCTGCACACGGCCCCGCAGTTCCTTTGTCCAGATCTCGTCCGGGGGTAAGCCCCCGCTGCAGGGACTGAGACTGTCGCGCTCAGTTGCCTGCCCGCGATACTGGGGCGGTGGAAAGCTACCAGGGCCTGGCGACGCTTGAGTGGTGGGCAAATCGGTCGACGTGCCTGGGCAGGTTCGATATCCGCGCCACGGGCAGCGACTGGACATGCCACGCGAAGCTCGACGTCCCTCCACCAGAGAACAATCGGGAGGTCTTTGACTTCCTCATGGAGCTTGATCCGGTCTTCGTCCTGCGCTTCTATGAGGAAAGCACGCTTTTGGTCAACGTAGTGAGGACGGCGGAAAGTGGACGCCTCGCCCTCACGGCCTATGAGCCGGCGGGACTGGCCGGCTCCGAACAGGTACCGCGATAGGCGCGCCGTGCTTACCGTGCCGTGGGTCGGCTTGGTGCGATCGTGGCGTGGTCGTTGGTCAACTGCACGGTGTCATTGGTGGTGCGGACGGTCGGCGAACACTTCGGGAGCGTAGGCCGGGTGATCGAGTCTGTGCTTGGGTTGGCCTGGAGCCTGACCACGTACTTGGTTCTTCCACTGTTGGCGGTGGAGCGGGAGTCTGTTCCTGGCGCGTTTCGTCGGTCACAGGACCTGTTCCGGCGCACGTGGGGGACCAACATCACGGCTTCGCTGGGGATCGGGGTCCTCGCGATGATCGCCGTACTGGTGCCTGTCGCCGTGTTGCTGGCGGCCGGACTTGTCCTTGGGGATACCTTTTTCCGATCCTGCTCGCGTGCGCGGCGTTGTGTGCGCTGGCGGTAAGCCTGATCGCCGGCACGATCAGTGTCATCTACCGTGTGACGTTGTATCGGTTCGCTGTCGATGGCGAAGGTGCTGGACGCTTCGGCCTTGTCGACTTGTCGTCGGCCTTCCGAGCCGATCGATAGCTTACGCCGGCATAGATCGGGGCACTATCCAACGAGAGTAGGCCGCTGCTGCTGATGAGCCTCACCGAGGCCATCGGCCGGAGGCGGCTCGGACGGACATCGTTCTCGCGGTCACCGCGCTGAACCCGGTGATGCTCGACTAGGCTGCCGAGGGTAGCCGGCGTCCGGTGTGCCGGCCGAGGCACCGCTGTCGGTGTCGGTCGCGGTATCGCGGCCTCGAGCTAGAGCGGTAGGGGAAAGGGACACAGTGGACGACATCACGACCACTCCGGAATGGGCAGCACTCGCCGGGCACCGGGCCGACGTCGACCGCACGCACCTCAGGGAGCTGTTCGCGGCCGACCCTGCTCGAGGCACCGAGTTGGCCGCGCGAGCCGGTGATCTCTATCTGGACTACTCCAAGAATCTGGTCACCAGGGACACGCTGCCGTTGTTGTTCGCGTTGGCCAGGAGGGCCGACCTAAAGGCCAAGATCGGTGCGATGTTCGCCGGCGAGCGGATCAACGTCAGCGAGAACCGACCGGTGCTGCACGTGGCACTGCGCATGCCGCGAGGCGAGTCGGTCGAGGTGGACGGGGTGAACGTCGTCGAAGACGTGCACCACACACTGGACCGGATGGCCGCGTTCGCCGACAGGGTGCGCTCCGGCGAGCACAGCGGACATGGCGGCAGGCGAATCCGGACAGTGATCAATATCGGTATCGGCGGCTCCGATCTCGGCCCCGTGATGGCCTACCAGGCACTGGCCGAGTACGTGCACCCGGAGTTGGAATGCCGGTTCGTGTCCAATGTGGATCCTGTGGACATGGCGGACGCGTTGGCGGGAATCGAGCCGGCGGAGACGCTGTTCATCGTCTCCTCCAAGACGTTCACCACGGTCGAGACGCTGACCAACGCCCGGGTCGCACGCGGCTGGCTGGTGAGCAAGCTCGGCGAGCAGGCGGTCGCCGAGCACTTCGTCGGTGTCTCGGCGAACGTGGAGAAGGTTGCCGAGTTCGGCATCGATCCCGATCTGGTGTTCCCGATGTGGGACTGGGTCGGCGGCCGCTACTCCTACGACTCGGCGATCGGACTGTCGCTGATGATCGCGAACGGGCCTGACGCGTTCCGCTCGATGCTGGCTGGTATGCACACTATCGACGAGCATTTTCGTACTGCGCCGCTGGAGGAGAACCTGCCTGTGCTGCAGGGCCTGCTTGGCGTCTGGTATCGCAACTTCCTTGGCGCGCAGACACATGCCGTGCTGCCCTACAGCGAGCGCCTGAGCCGGTTCCCGGCGTACCTACAGCAGCTCACCATGGAAAGTACTGGCAAACGGGTACGCCTGGACGGCAGTCCGGTCACCACCGACACCGGCGAGATCTACTGGGGTGAGCCGGGCACCAACGGTCAGCATGCCTTCTACCAGCTCCTGCACCAGGGCACCAGCATCGTGCCGGCGGACTTCATCGGCTTTCTCGAACAGTCGGGCGATGGCGAGGGCGACTACGACCTGTTCTTCGCCAACATGCTCGCGCAGACCGCGGCGCTGGCCTTCGGGCGCACCGCTGAGGAGGTCGTCGCCGAAGGCACACCGGTGGATGTGGTGCCGCACAAGGTGATGGCCGGCAACCACCCGACCTCCACCATCGTCGCCCCCCGGCTGACCCCGAGCACGCTCGGCCAACTCGTCGCGCTGTACGAACACACCGTCTTCGTCAAGGGTGCGATCTGGGGCATCAACTGCTTCGACCAGTGGGGAGTCGAGCTGGGCAAGGTGCTGGCCCGGCAGATCGCACCCAAGCTGGGTGCCGCCACGCCCGAGCTCGACGGCCTTGACTCCTCCACCGCGGCTCTCGTCCGGCGATACCGGGGTGCGCGAGGGCGAACGACCTGATGGGCACGGCGGCCGCGTAACCGACCGGATCGTCACGTGCGTTCGGACCAATCGACCGCGACGATCTGGGAGTATCGGGGCGTGCCATGGATGACGCTCGTCAGCACCGCGCTCGGTGCGCTCATCGCCCTGCTCGCCACCATGCTCAACGAGCGTTTCAAGTGGCGGCGGGAGGAGCTGACGAGTCGCCGGAAGCTGCGCCATGACGTCTACGCAGGCTTCCTGTCCTCACTCACCGACGCACACGAGCGGATGCGCGGTGAATCCCTTGTCGAACACCCCTCGCCGCAGGCACGCGCCACGGCGGTTCGCGACGCATTCCGTGCGGCCGGCTGTTATCCGCTGCGCTACCAACTCGCGATCCTGGCCGAGCAAGCCGTGCTGGACGGTGCCGAGGCCGCGTTCCGCATCATGCGCAACATCCGAGATCTGTTGGCGGAAGGTCATTCCATCGCTTCCCTGGAATACGTCGCGCTGCGTGACACCTATGGCATCAGCCTCCGAGAACTGCAACGCCGGATGCGTGCCGAGCTCGACGTCGGTCAGATCCACTTCACCGGCGGATCCTGACCCCGGATGCGGGACGCTCAGCCGACTGCGGGCGAGGCGGCATTGACGAGTCCGGCGATCGCGGCGCGGTCCGCATGGCCGACCGGGGCCTGCAAGAACACCGCGGCGTCAGGGTCGTCGAGTGGTCGCACCATGTAGACGGCGAGTTCGATTCCGTCGACGGCGACTGTCTGTGGTGTGAACTCGCAGACGCCGCGGCAAGCCCACCAGGACGTGATCGCGGGCAGTTCGTTGCGCAGCAACGCGTAGATGGCGTCGAACCGCGGATCGTCGGGATAGCGATCCGCGCGGCCCCGGAACTGAGCCGCGAGCGCGCGGACCAGAGGCTCCCAGCCGTCGGTCCGCTTCCACGAGGACTCCTCACCCGCCAGCAGCCACAGCAGCGTGCGGCGGTCGGGAGCGATCATGCTGGGATCGCCCCACAGCGCGGCGTACGCGTCGTTCCAGGCGATCACGTCGAACCGGCGGTCAAGAGCCAGTGCCGGACTCATTGGCCAGCTCTCCATCAGGGGACGCAGCGCCGTGACGAGTCGGTCAGCCGGTTCGCCGGCACGGGCAACCTGGTGCCCGGCAAGGCCCATCAGATGGCGGTAGGCGGGCTCGTCGAGCCGGAGGGCACGGCTGATCGCGCCGAGAACCGACGCGGACGCGGTGACCCTGCCTTGCTCGAGCCAGGCGTACCAGGACGCCCCGACGCCGCTCAGCGCGGCGACCTCCTCGCGGCGCAGTCCCGGTGTCCGCCGCCGAGCGGTGTCGGGGAGCCCGACATCCGCCGGCCGGACATGACCGCGATGGGCACGGAGCGCGGCACCGAGCGCCCGACCCTTGTCGGCATCTGTCACCGCCCACCTCCGCGAAGCTGTGACCACTGGTGACAGCATAAACGCGCACTGGATGCCGGGCGGCCGGCCACCGAGGCTGGTTGCCGTGATTCGCACTGGTGTATTGATCTTGCCCTCCGGTCGTGCCGACAACGATGTGGACGATCTCGTCCAGCAGGCCTCCGTCGCGGCGCGTGCCGGTGTGTCGACCGTGTGGTCGGGGCAGGGTGTCGGCTATGACACGTTGACGGCGTTGGCCGCGCTGGCCCGTGAGGTGCCCGACATCGAGCTGGGCGCGGCCGTGATCCCGATTCAGCCCCGGCATCCCATGGTGCTGGCTGCCCAGGCCCAGACCGTGCAGGCGGCGAGTGGCGGACGACTTGTTCTTGGCCTCGGGGTGAGCCATCCGGTCCTCATGGCGGCGTACGGAGCTCCGTCCGACAGGCCGGCCGTTCGGATGCGTGAGTACCTTGCCGCATTCCTGCCCGCCCTACACGGTGGTCGGATCGATGTGGGGCCTGACGTGTCAGGAGTCGACACAGACGGCCTCGACGACATGCTGTCTTCCACCGTGGTGCGTGGTGCCACACCGACGGTGCCGGTTCTCCTCGGTGCGATGAGCCCGGCGATGCTGCGGATCGCCGGGGAGGTGGCCGACGGCACCGTCACATTCCTGGTTGGCCCGCGTACGCTCGGCGGCCACGTCGTGCCAAGGATCGTCGCCGCGGCCGAGTCGGCTGGGAGAACGGCATCGAGGGTCGTGGCCTGCCTGCCTGTCGCCGTCACCGCTGACGTCGATCGGGTTCGGGCCGAGGTTGCCCGCGAGTGGGCCGTCATGGCGGCAATGCCGACGTACCGCGCCGCGCTCGAGCGTGAAGGCGCGAGGAACGCCGGCGATGTCGCCGTGGTCGGTGACGAGCGCCTCGTCGCTACCGGCCTGCAACGGCTGGCCTCGCTCGGTGTCACCGACTTCTATGCCACCCTGGTGGGAACGGCGGAGGAGCAGCACCGCACCCTCGACGTGCTCGGCGGTCTGAATCGCGGCTGATTCCGTGGATGTGTTGGATAGGCCGCCGTCACTCCCGAGGCAGTCCCATGAGGACGGTCGCGCCGTCGAGAAGAGCCTGGAGACCGCGCTCGAAACGCTGTTGTTCGGCGACCGGACCGGTGATTCGGTCCATGGCGCCGCTGCCGAAGACGGCTTGCAGGTGCGGATAGCCGCCGGTCCGCAGCTGTGTCCTGACGAAGTCCACGCTCGGGTCGCCGTCGGCGGCACGGGCTCGAAGTTCCGCGGTACGTGAGGCATTGCCGTGCACGTAGTCGTCGACCATGCCCACCAGGGTGACCTTGCCGGCGGCGTCGAGGTCGGTGTGTGCCAGTGCGGCGAAGGACTGCTCAGCATGGCGCATGGCGTTGGGCCCCATCCGTGCATCGCGCAGTGAGTGCAGCGCCCACGGGTGGCGCATCAGTACTTCCCGGGTCCTGTGGGCGATGGCGGTGAGCGCGGCCCGCCACCGCGTCGGCAGTTCGCCGTCGGGGATGAGGACCTCGGTCATGATCGCGTCGTCCATCAGGGCGACGAGGTCGTCCTTGGTGCGAACGTAGTGGTAGAGGGTCATGGTGCCGGCGCCTAGTTCGGTGGCTACCCGGCGCATCGAGACCGCGTCGAATCCCTCGGCGTCGGCTATCGCGAGCGCGGCGGCCGCGAGCTGCTCGCGGGTGAAGCGGGGCCGGCGGCTTCCTGGCTCGGGGCGGGCCCAGATCGGGGCCGTGTTGGGCATCCTTGCCATCCGTACAGCGTACCGCTAATGTTGTGCGTACGATGTACGTCAACTACATACACCGTACGTTCAATTTGTGGGAGGGGAGTGTCCGAGATGACAGAGGTCGACGTGCTGATCGCGGGCGGTGGTCCGACCGGCCTGGTACTGGCATGCGAGCTGGCGCGCCGAGGGGTCGGCTGTCGGATCGTCGACAGGTCCGCGGAGTTCTTCGGAGGGTCGCGTGCCGACGGACTGCAGCCGCGCTCCCTGGAGGTCTTCGACGACCTCGGGGTGCTCGATGCGGTCTTAGCCGCCGGTGACACCGGCACGCCGGTCCGCGGGTACCAGGGCGACACGGTCATCTGGGAGGGGCGAATGGCCGAGCTCTTCGAACCGACCCCGGACGTGCCGTACCCGAACCCCTGGTTCGTCCCGCAGTACCGCACCGAGGAAATCCTGCGCGGCCATCTCGGCGGATGGGGTGTCCACGTGGAGCGCGCCACCGAACTTGTCGACCTTACCCAGGACTCCGGCGCGGTGGTGGCCACGCTGACCCGCCACGGTGTGACCGAACAGGTGCGTGCCCGATACCTCGTCGGCGCGGATGGCGGGGGCAGCACCGTACGGGGAACCCTGGGAATCGGCTTCCCCGGTGAGACCGACGACGCAACCAGAATGTTGCTGGCCGATGTGCGGATCCCCGGGTGGAGTCGCGATCACGTGCGGATCTGGTCAGCGGGGACGGCCGAGGCGGTGACGCTCATGCCGCTGGCGGGCACCGATCTGTTCACCCTGGTCGTACCGCCTCCGCCGGAGGACGGCACCGAACCGTTGCCGGACTATCTGAGCCGGCTCATGGCCGAGGCGTCCGGACGCGACGACATTCGGCTCGACGAGGTGCGGTGGTCGACGCGGTGGCGGGCGAACATGCGGTTGGCCGAACGTTTCCGGGCCGGCCGGGTCCTGCTCGCCGGTGACGCCGCGCACGTGTGCCACCCCACTGGCGGCCAGGGAATGAACACCGGCATACAGGATGCCTACAACCTGGGCTGGAAGCTCGCCGCCGTTCTGGGCGGCGCCCCGGCGGAGCTGTTGGACAGCTACGAGGCGGAGCGCCGTCCGGCTGCCGAGGCCGCACTGGTGATCGGCGCCGAACTGTTGTCGGGGCACCAGCGGGGCGACGCGGACGCCTACCGCCGTGGGCGAGAGGTGCACCAGCTCGGCCTGCACTACCAGAACGGGCCGCTGGCGCGTGAGCTGCGGGCGGTACCGGGGCGCCTGCGAGCCGGAGACAGGGCGCCCGACGCGCCCTGCCGTGACGCCGACGGACGGCCGACCCGGCTTTTCGAGGTGTTCCGAGGTCCACAGTGGACTGTCCTGTGCTTCGGGCAGGATCAGGCAGGCGTGGCCGCCGAACTCGGTGACAGATACGGCGACCTGCTCCGCTCGTGGCTCATCGTGCCGGCCGACGCCCCGGCGGGAGAGCGCGTGCTGGTGGACGCCGCCGGGCACGCGCACGCCGGATACGACGTGTCCGGGAGCGCCCTGTTCCTGGTCCGCCCGGACGGCTATCTCGGCATGTGCGGCGACAGGGGAGGAGCCGGACAGGTCGCGGACTACCTGTGTCTGGTGACGAACCAGGTCACGACCGGTCCACGGTGACACCGGCGAGCGCCTTGATCTCCCCGAAGAACGCGGCCGACGGCGTGATCGAGTAGCGCTGCAGCTCCATCTTGGTCCTTCGCCGTCCCGAGCACACATGCAGCTGCACCGGTGTGTCGCCTTTGTGGCCGGCGAGCGCCGCCTTGAGGTCACTGACGACGTCCTCGGTGACCTTGCCGGAGTCGAGCAGGAGGATCAGGGGAAGGGCGCCACCGGGATTGCTCTCGACGGCGGACAGGTCAAGCGGCGCGACGTCCGCTCCGAAGATCGCCAGTTTGTCGTCTCGGATGTTGACCCGACCCTTCACCACGATCGCCGAGTCCTCGACCAGTTCGGGGCCGAACATGGCGAAGGACTTGGGGAAGAACAGCACCTCGACCGAGGCGTCGAGGTCCTCGAGGGTGACGATCGCCCACGAGTCGCCCTTCTTGTTCACCCGTCGTTCCACCGAGGCGATCATCCCGGAGAGGATGACCTCGCGTTCGGACGGCGGCGAATCCAGCAGCTCGGCGATGGACTGGGGTGCGTACTTGCGCAACACGCCTTCCGTGCCGTCCAGCGGATGGGCGGAAACGTAGAGGCCGAGCATCTCGCGTTCGAAGCTGAGCAGTTGCTTGCGCGGCCACTCCTCGGCGCTGAGCTTCAGGTGGGCCAACGGCGAGGAGCTCTCCTCCAACGTGCCGGAATCGTCGCCACCGAACAGGTCGAACTGTCCCATCGCCTCGTGCCGCTTCAGCCCGACCACGGCATCGACGGCCTCCTCGTGGACCTGGATCAGCGAGAGCCGGGTGTGTCCGAACGAGTCGAAGGATCCCGCCTTGATCAGGGACTCGATGACCCTCTTGTTGCAGACCACCAGTTCCGACTTGTCGAGGAAGTCGGTGAAGGAGGCGTACTTCCCCTTGGCTTCGCGGGTACTGATGATGGAGTCGACGACGTTGGCCCCGACGTTGCGGACCGCACCCAGCCCGAACCGCACGTCGGTGCCTGCCGCCGAGAACCGCTGCACGGACTCGTTGACGTCCGGTGGGAGCACCTTGATGCCAAGGCGCCGGCACTCCGAGAGATACACCGCCGACTTGTCCTTGTTGTCGCCGACCGAGGTCAACAGCGCGGCCATGTACTCGGCGCGGTAGTTGGCCTTGAGGTACGCGGTCCAGTACGACACCAGACCGTAGGCGGCGGCGTGGGACTTGTTGAAGGCGTAGCCGGCGAACGGGAGAATCGTGTCCCACAGCGCCTTGATCGCCTCATCGGAGAACCCGTTGGACTTCATACCCGCGTGGAAGCCCTCGAACTCCTTTTCCAGGACTTCCTGCTTCTTCTTGCCCATCGCCTTGCGCAGCACGTCCGCGCGGCCCATGGAGTAGCCGGCGACCTTCTGAGCGATGAACATGATCTGTTCCTGGTAGACGATCAGACCGTAGGTCTCGGACAGGATGTCCTTGAGCCAGTCCTCCAGTTCCGGGTGAATCGGCTTGATCTTCTGCCGGCCGTTCTTGCGGTCGGCATAGTCGTTGTGGGCGTTCATGCCCATGGGGCCGGGCCGGTACAGCGCGCCCACGGCGACGATGTCCTCGAAGCTGGTCGGCTGCATCCGGCGCAACAGGTCACGCATGGGCCCGCCGTCGAGTTGGAACACACCGAGCGTGTCACCGCGGGACAACAGCTCATAGGTGGCCCTGTCGTCCAGCCCGAGCGAGTCGAGATCGATGTCGATACCGCGGTTGGTCTTGACGTTGTCGATGGCATCGCCCATGACGGTCAGGTTGCGCAGACCGAGGAAGTCCATCTTTAGCAGGCCGATGGCCTCGCATGACGGGTAGTCCCATCCAGTGATCAGCGCGCCGTCCTGGGGGCGCTGCCACAGCGGAATCGCCTCCATCAGTGGAACCGACGACATGATGACCGCGCAGGCGTGCACCCCGGCGTTGCGGATCAACCCCTCCAGACCGCGGGCGGTCTGGTAGATCGTGGACACCTCCGCGTCGTTCTCGATCAGCGCCCGGACCTCGGTCGCCTCGCCGTAGCGCTCGTGGTTGGGGTCGGTGATCCCGGAGAGCGGGATGTCCTTGGCCATGATGGCTGGCGGGAGCGCCTTGGAGATCTTGTCCGCTATGGCGAATCCGGGCTGCCCGTAGTGGATGCGGGCGGCGTCCTTGATCGCCGCCTTGGTCTTGATGGTGCCGAAGGTGATGACCTGGGCGACCCGGTCTGCGCCCCATTTCTCGGTGGCGTAGCGCACCATCTCGCCGCGGCGGCGGTCGTCGAAGTCGATGTCGATATCGGGCATGGCGGTGCGCTCGGGGTTGAGGAACCGCTCGAAGAGCAGGCCGTGCGGGATGGGGTCGATGTTGGTGATGCCCAGCGCGTAGGCGACCAGTGCCCCGGCGGCCGATCCCCGGCCGGGACCGACCCGGATGCCGACCTCCCTCGCGTGCCTGATCAGGTCGCTGACGATCAGGAAGTACGCGGGGAAGCCCTTCTGGATGATCACATCCATCTCGAATTCGACCCGCTCGACGTACCCGTCGGGAAAGCCGTCCGGGAAACGCCGCCGCAGGCCCGCCATGACCTCCTTGCGGAACCAGGTCTCCTGAGTTTCCCCGTCTGGCACAGGAAAATTCGGCATCCGGTCGTGGTGCGCCCACACGTCGCCGTAGTCCTCGACCCGTTCGGCGATCAGCAGGGAGGCGTCACAGGCACCGGGCACTTGGCTGTCCCAGAGCTGGTGCATCTCCTCGGCGGACTTCAGGTAGTAGCCGTCGCCCTCGAACTTGAACCGGTTGGGGTCGTTGAGCGTCTTGCCTGTCTGCACGCAGAGCAGCGCCTCGTGGTTGTGCGCCTGGTCTTTGGTGACGTAGTGCGAGTCGTTGGTGGCAAGCGGGGTGAGGTTGAGCTTGCGACTGATGTCGAGCAGCCCGTCACGGACCCGTTGCTCGATGCTCAGGCCGTGATCCATCAACTCGAGGAAGAAGTTGTCCGGCCCGTAGATCTCGCGCCAGGAGGCGGCCGCCTCGAGCGCCTCCCGGTCGTGTCCCAGGCGCAGCCGTGTCTGGACCTCGCCGGACGGGCAGCCCGTCGTCGCGATGATGCCTTCCGCGTGTTCCGCGATGAGTTCCTTGTCCATACGCGGCCACTTGCCCAGCTGGCCCTCGGTGGAGGCGCGGCTGGACAGCGCGAAGAGGTTGCGCAGGCCGGTCGCGCTCGCGGCGAGCATGGTCATGTGCGTGTAGGCGCCGCTGCCCGACACGTCGTCGCTCCGCTGGCTCGGGTCGCCCCACAGGATCTTCTTCTTCTCGAAGCGGGACGCGGGGGCGACGTAGGCCTTGATACCGATGATCGGTTTGATGCCGGTCTTCTTGGCTTCCTGGTAGAACTGGTCCGCCCCGTACATATTGCCGTGATCGGTCATTCCCACCGCCGGCATGCCGAGGCGTTTCGACTCGGCGAACAACGCGCCGATCTTCGCAGCGCCGTCGAGCATCGAGTACTCGGTGTGCACGTGCAGGTGGACGAAGGACCGATCGGACACGGGCGGCGACCTCCCAGGCAGCAGACAGCGACACGAGGCCTCGGGGAACCAGACGCCTCGGGCGTCGGCGGCGGGGCTGTCGCTCAGCCTAGTCCGGCCGGGCCGGGTCACTTCGTGCCACGCCGATCCGTCTTCTCGTGATCATGGCACCGACTGGGCGGTGAGCGCCGGCCCGACCTAACCTTCGGGATAGAAGACGAACAGGGTGCATCCGGTCTCGGTCTGCGGAACATGCCACGAGCCCGCCGGGGCGTGGATGAACGATCCCGCCGGGTAGTCCCTCGCGCCGTCGTTGAACGTGCCGGAGACCACGAAGACCTCCTCGGGACCCGGTTCGTGGACGTCCTGCCCCTCCCAGCAGGTACCTGGGTCCATCTCGAGCACGTGTGCCTTGGCGCCGCCGTGGCCGGTCCACAGGGGGCGAAGTCGGATGCCGGGGAACAGTTCGCGCTCAGGTGCGTCGTGCACCGCGGACCATTCATAGCCCGCCATGTTCGGACCGTTCGCGGGGTTCTGGGTCGTGGTCATGTGCTCACACTGACCAGGCGCCGGCGGGCCGACCAGTGTCAGAAAAGACATCATGGGGTACTTTATTGACATGTCCACCGGGCGACTGGCAGGAGACGACGAGCGGCATCAGGTCGTGGCCCTCGTGCATCCTCCGCAGTCCACGTTCGAGCTCGGGTGCGCCGCGGAGGTGTTCGGTACCGACCGGGAGGGACTCGAGCGCCGCTACGACTTCCGCGTGTGCACCGAGCGCCCGGGCGCGGTGGCGACCTCGGCGGGCTACACCATGATGGTGACCGAGGGACTGTCCGCGCTCGAGACCGCGGACACGATCGTCATTCCTGGCTGGAAGCCGCTTGACGCACTCCTGTCGCCCGCTACCCGATCCGCGCTGCTTCGGGCTCACCGGCGCGGAGCCCGAGTGGTCACCATCTGTACGGGTGCCTTCGCTCTGGCCCAGACGGGTCTGCTCGACGGTCGACGGGCCACGACGCACTGGATCCGGGCCGGCGAACTGGCGGCTCAGTTCCCCCGCGTCGTCGTCGACCCCGATGTCCTGTACATCGATCATGGAACCATCGCCACGAGCGCGGGTGCCGGGGCCGGAATGGACCTGTGCCTGCATCTCGTGCGTGCCGACCACGGTGCCGGGTACGCCGCCAAGGTGGCCAGCCACATGGTCATGCCGCCACACCGGGAGGGAGGCCAGGCTCAGTATGTGACGGCGCCCTCCTGGCCTGCGGCGCACGATTCACTCGCCAGGCTGCTCACCTGGGTGACCGACCGGCTCGGCGAACCGATCACCGTCGACGACATGGCCGACCAAGTCCAGCTCTCCCCGCGAACCCTCGCACGCCGGTTCGCCGACCAACTCGGGAGCAGTCCTGGCCAGTGGCTGCTCACCCAGCGGATCACCGCCGCCAGGGTGTTGCTCGAGGAAAGCGACCTGTCGGTGGAGGCCATCGCCCTGCGGGTCGGTCTTGCCTCGGCCACCAACCTGCGGCGCCGGTTCCACCGGGCACTGCGCACCACGCCGGCGGCCTATCGGCGTGCCTTTCGCTCACCCCGGCTGCCGCCGGTTCACCGGACGGACTGAGGACGACCGACGGCCGCGTCGGCAAAGGCCTTCTTGGTCAAGCCAAAACTCGACATCAGCACGTGGTCCCGGAGCCGGGTCGGGAGCGTCCGCACGAACGGCAACAGGTAGCGGGCGTCGCGACCGACGACGTAGCGCGCCTTCGGCCGGCGAGCGGTCAGCGCCCTGGTGATGGCGACGGCCGCCTGCTCGACCGGGGTCTGCTTCTGCTTCGCCGTCGTCTTGGCCGACTCGGCGATCGCGGTCTGGTAGCGGGCCTGGTCCCGTGCGGTGCCGGCAAAGTCTTCCGACCTGGTCAACCGGGCGGACTTGACGAACAGCTCGGTGGCCAGCGCCCCCGGCTCGATGTACGAGACGCAGACGCTCTGGTGGCGGAGCTCCATGCGCAGTGCGTCGCTGGCGGCGTCGAGCGCCGCCTTCGAGGCGGAAAGAGCCCCACGCAGGGGCAGCGTCAGCCGGCCAGCGGCACCGCCGACGTTGACGATCCTGCCGGTGGCGGCCAGCAGCAGCGGCAGGAATGCTTGGGTGACGGCGAGTTGGCCGATGACGTTGACCTCGAACTGCGTGCGCATCCTGGCAACGGGGAGCAGTTCCAGCGGTCCGTCGACACTGAGGCCGGCGTTGTTGACCAGCGCGTCGAGCCCGCGATCGCCGACAGCCGCGGCGATGTCCTCACGTGCGGACGCGATCGAGGTCGTGTCGCAGATGTCGAGCTCGATCGGCACGATGCCGGAACGGCCGTGGTTCAGCCGCCGCGCGGCCTCCAGAGACCGGACTCCGGCGAAGACCCGCCAACCCTGTGCGGCGAGCCGGGCGACGGTGGCCTGGCCGACGCCACCCGAGGCGCCAGTGACGAGCACGCTGTGTTGACTGTTCCGCACGGCATGCTCCTTGTCCTCACCTGCCACACGGCGTTACCTAGTGGCGACTAGGTAAGCAGCCTAGCTAGTGACGACTAGGTTGTCGAGCGATCCGTCAGGAGTCGCTCGACGGTTCCCACCGCTCGCCCCTCCGCAGCCGTTCGGCGCCGATCCACAGGGTGTCCATCGCCGTCGCCACGACGTCGCGCCGGGGAACGTGGCGATGTTCGTGCCACCACAGCGCGAGGCCCTGGATGGCCGCACGCACGATTTCCCATGCCCTCTCGAGGCCTTCGCTGTCGTCGTCGGCGACGGCTCGCACACGGGCGAACATCGGCAGGATCAGCGCACGGCTCTCCGCGGCGACCTCACGCCGGACGGCCTCGGCCTCGTCGTGTTCCGTCGTGTCGTGGAACAACATCCGCCACGCATAGGGATGGGACTCGACATAGCCGAACCAAGTGTCCAGGATTCCAGCGACCCGGTGCCGCATCGGACTTTCCTCGGCGAGGTGTTCGCGCCAGATCGCCCGCAGCTCGGCGAAATGGCGCTCCAGCAGCCGACGGTGCAGGTGCTGCTTGGACTCGAAGTGGTCGTACAGCACCGGCACGGACACGCCCGACCGCTTGGCGATCTCCTCGACCGACGCGCCGCGGTATCCGCGCTCGGCGAAGACCTCGGTGGCGGCCAGCTCGATCACCTCGCGCCGCGCCTCCGGCGCCATCCGCTTGCGCGGCGTCGGAGCTCCAGCGGTCGCTTTCGATGACCTGGCGTTCACCGGGTGAGGTTAGCGGACTCCGGTTCCCGCGCTGTCGAACAGGACTAGGGTGCGGACCATGAAGGCGATGATCGTTGGCGGAGGTCTCGGGGGAATCGCCGCCGCCGTCGCGTTGCGCAAGATCGGCTGGCAGGTGTCGGTTTTCGAGCGCGCGTCCGAGTTCGGCGAAGTCGGCGCGGGCGTCGGCGTGATGCCGAACGCGTTGCGCGCACTGGACGAACTCGGCGTCGGAGCGGAGGTCCGGCTTCTCGGCACGCCACAGGGAACCGGTGGTGTGCGCACGTGGCACGGGCGGTGGTTGGTGAGGCTGCCCAATACCGGCGACCAACGAGTCGTCGCGATACACCGGGCGGACTTGCACCGCGCACTGCTGTCGGCGCTGCCGCCGGAATGTCTGCACACCTCCGCCGAGGTCACCGACGTCGACTCGCTCGAAGCGGATCTCGTTGTCGCCGCTGACGGCATCAACAGCGGCATCCGCGCACTGCTGTGGCCGAACGCGCCCGCGCCGGTGTCCGCGGGCGTGACGGCATGGCGCGGCGTGACGGCGAGGACCTTTCCCGGCCTTGAGATCAGCCAGACTCTTGGTCGGGGGCGGGAGTTCGGCATTCTGCCGCTCGGTGACGGACGGGTCTGCTGGTATGCCGCGGCCGTCACGTCGATCACGGCCGCCGGCGGTGTCAGGGAGGTCTTCGACGGTTGTCATGATCCGATACCGGACCTGCTGGCAGCCACGCCCGCCGAAGCCGTGCTGCGACACGACATCCACGAACTGGCCACGCCACTGCCCAGTTACGTCAGCGGGCGTGTCGCGTTGCTCGGCGACGCGGCGCACGCCATGACGCCCTACCTCGGACAGGGCGCCTGCCAGGCTATCGAGGACGCTGTGGTGCTCGCGGCGGCATGCGCCAGTGAACCGGGCGTCAAGTTGGCCCTCGCGCGGTATGACGCCCAACGCAGGCCGCGGACCAAGGCCATCAGCCGGGCGGCACGCACCATGGGCACATTCGGGGTCGAACTGCGCGATCCGATCGGCGTCGCACTGCGCGACGCGGTGTTGCGGTTCACTCCGCCGCGTCTGGCGATGCGGGCGATGACCCGATTCTCCTCCTGGCTGCCGCCCGCGCTGAACCAGCGTGTCACGGGCGGGAATTTCCCGGACCCACCGGCCGTTCTCAAGTAGTTGAGTGCGCAACAACTTGGAGGTGGAACCGATGGCTGCTGTGACCGCGGACACGCTGACTCTGCCAAGGGTGAGTGTGGCCGCGCCAGAAGACACCGAACGTCCGGTTCTGGCGATCTCTACCGCTCCGGCCGGGTTCGAGGGCGAAGGTTTCCCGGTGCGCCGGACGATGGCGGGCATCCGCTACGAGTACCTGGACCCGTTCATCATGATGGACCACATGGGCGAGGTGGACTACGCCGCCGGGGAGCCCAAGGGCACCTCATGGCATCCGCACCGCGGTTTCGAGACGGTGACGTACCTCATCGAGGGCCAGTTCGTGCACCAGGACAGCCACGGTGGCGGTGGCGTGATCACCGAGGGCGCGACGCAGTGGATGACCGCCGGAAGCGGACTGCTGCACATCGAGACCCCGCCGGAGAGGCTGGTCGAGGAAGGCGGACTGTTCCACGGTTTCCAGCTGTGGGTGAACCTGCCCGCGAAGGACAAGTTCCTCGCTCCCAGGTACCAACCCCTCGAGGCTGCCTCGGTGACACTGCTGGCCAGTTCGGACGCTGGCTCGCTGCTGCGGGTCATCGCCGGTGACGTCGACGGCCATGTCGGGCCGGGGGCGACCCACACGCCGATCACCGTGCTGCACGCCTCCGTCTCGCCCGGTGCCCGGCTTTCGCTGCCATGGCAACAGGAATACAACGCACTGGCCTACGTGATGGCGGGCACCGGCTCCGTCGGCCCCAAGGCTGATCCAATCCGCGCCGGCCAGCTGGCGGTGTTCGGTGCCGGCGACCGGATCACCCTCGCCGCCGACGCCAAGCAGGACAGCAGAACCAACTCGCTCGAGGTGATCCTGCTCGGCGGTCGGCCGATCCGGGAACCGATGGTGCACTACGGGCCGTTCGTCATGAACACGAGAGACGAACTGCGGCAGGCGGTCGAGGACTACCAGTCCGGCCGGCTCGGTGTCGTCCCGCCGGACGCGATCATGCCGCACGTGCCCCGCGGCAAGCGCTGAACCGCCGCGGCGGTCTACAGGTACGGGCGAGTGATCATTTCGATCGCGTGGCCCGCGGGATCCTTGAAGTAGACGCCGCGGCCACCGTGCTCCGTGTTGGTCTCGTTCGGCCGTGTCATGTGCGGGTCAGCCCAGTGCGCAACGCCTTCGGCGCGAAGCCTGTCGTAGGCCCGGTCGAACAGGTCCTCGTCGACCAGGAACGCGTAGTGCTGCATCTGTATCTCCACCGGAGGCTCGGCGAACTGCAGGAGCACGCCGTCGGGGAGCTGGACATTGGTGAACGGTCCCCACGACGGTGCTTCGGGCAGTTCGAAGAGCCTCCGGAAGAATCGCGCCGAGGCGTCGCGGTCCCTGGCCGCGATGATGGTGTGGTTGAACGTGACACTCACGGTGTTGACCTCCGGTCGTTCGCTGTTCGTGGGCGGTGCGGCATGCGTGCCGTCGGAGGACCACGTGACGAACGAGGCGGGCGCGTTACCCGCGCCCGTGCCGAGGTCAGGTCTCCACCGGGTCGCCTCTCCGTGCCAGGCGCGGCGCCATCCCGGTGATCATGCTGGCGAGTTTATGTGTGCGTGTCACCGGTCGCAAGGAACGACGAGCCACTCTGGCCGTGGTCCTCAGCGGTAGTCGTTGGCATCGGCGTCCTTGGCGTCGCCGAAGTAGGCGTCGGCGAAGAACGCGGTCGCGCGTGGCCGGGAGCCGTCGAGGTCGGTGAAGCCGTAGTGTTCCGCCAGTTGCCCCGAGGACAGTGCTTGCCCGGACCAGGCGCTCACCTCGGGGTCAG
>JAFAZC010000170.1 GCA_019239965.1 Kutzneria sp.
GCCCTTCGGCATGCCGTTCTCATCGAAGAGTTGCCAGTACAGCGGGAAGCTGACGGTCTCCCTGATGGTGACCGCACGCAGCTCGGCGAAGACCGGACGCAGTTGTTCGACCGCGCGGAGTCCGCCGGAGAAACCACCGTAGGAGACGAACCCCACTGGCTTCGCGCGCCACTCCGGATTGATCGAGTCGATGGCGAGCTTGAGCCCGGCCGGGTAGCCATGGTTGTACTCTGGAGTCACCACGACGAACCCGTCAGCCGCGCCGATACGAGCCGCGTAGGCGCGGACCTCCTCGGCGAGGTACTCGCCGGACGGCACGGGAAGAGCTTGCTGGGTCAGCGGAAGAGGAGTTTCGGCCAGGTCGATGACATCGAGTTTGATGTCATCGCGCTGCTCGATCCTGCTCCGCATCCAGGACGTGACGGTCGGGCCGAACCGACCGTCACGAACACTGCCGCATATCAACGCGACCCGAACCTGTTCCTGCTCCACTGACAATCCTCTCTGACCGCACTACCGAACGTCCTTCGCGAAGGCGAGACCACGGGACCGGCGTCACCCTGTGCACCAGGCAGGACGCGGCATCGCTGTCCAATCGCATGAAGCCCCTCAGCCACCCTGTCATGCGGACACGGACGACACTCACCGTCGCCGTGTCTGATGAACGTCCTCATTATGTCGCATCTGCTCCACCGGGCAGATCACCGCACCGGCCGAGGCATCGGCACCAGCGACTCGGATCGCCGCCTCATCAACCGCCTGGCCTCCTGGTCCGTCGGCGGATCGGCACGGGGACCGACGGTGTCCTGCTCCCGACCCGACGGCGTCGCCTCGTCCCACACCCGTATCGCACTCGAGCCGAGCACTAGTCGCACACCCCGTCGATCGCTAGGGGCCTGTCCGACGCTGGTGGGAGGCAGACTGCGGTGGCTGTTGGAGGTCCTGACGTGTTCGAGGGGATTTCGGATTTCCATGACTGGTTCGCTGAACGACGCAGCAGACACCTCTATCGGGTGAGCCGCGCTCCGCTCGACCAACTCGCCGGCTGGTCGGTCGATCCTGATACCCACACCATTCGCCATCAGAGTGGAAAGTTCTTCTCCATCGACGGCCTTGAGGTGATCACCAATCATGGGCCGATTCGGACCTGGTCGCAGCCGATCATCGATCAGAACGAGGTTGGAATCCTGGGCATCCTGGTCAAGAAGATCGCTGGTGTTCCGCATTTTCTGATGCAGGCAAAGATGGAGCCGGGAAACATCAACCTCCTTCAGCTCTCGCCCACCGTCCAAGCGACTCGAAGCAACTACACACGGGTGCACAAGGGCAAGTCCGTGCCGTATCTGGACTACTTCCGCAAGCCCGGCCGTTGCCGCATTCTCTCCGACGTCCTGCAATCCGAGCAGGGTTCGTGGTTCCTGCACAAGAGAAACCGAAATATGATCATCGAGACGGCCGACGACGTTCCGGTCCTCGATGACTTCTGTTGGCTGGCCTTCGACCAGATCGCGGACTTGCTCCTGCTGGACAATGTCGTCAACATGGATTCGCGAACTGTTCTGGCCGGTTACCCATTCTCGGAGCCGGAACGGCCCGGCTGGTTGGCCGCCGCGAAGACCGACACCCAGGCGATATCCGCGTCCACGGCGCTGGACCGTACCCAACCGCGGAACATCGTCGAGCTGCTCAGCTGGTTCACCGAGGTGAAGTCCGGGTACCAGCTCAGTCGAACGCGCATCTCGCTCCGGGATGTCAAGGGCTGGATCTGCTCCCTGGACTCAGTGACCCATGAGATGAACCGGTACTTCTCGGTGGTCGGCGTCGATGTCGAGGCCGGCAGTCGCGAGGTCGGCACCTGGTCGCAACCCATGCTCGCCCCAACGGAGCGGGGTGTGGTCGCGTTCCTGGTCAAGCGTGTCGGCGGCGGCTATCGGGTGCTGGTGCAGGCACACACCCAGGCGGGGACCCTCGACGTGGTCGAGATGGCCCCCACCGTGCAGTGCGCGCCCGGCAACTACGACGCCCTCGACGCCGACAGACGCCCGCCGTTCCTCGACTACGTCCTGTCCGCGCCGCGTGAACAGGTCCTGCTGGACGTCGTGCACTCCGAAGAAGGCGGCCGGTTCTATCACGCCGAGAACCGGTACTTGATCATCACTGTTCCCGACGACAGCGATATCGAAGCGGGCCCCGACTTCTCCTGGATGACCGTCTCCCAGCTCGCGGACATCGCCCAGTACGGCAACTATGTCAACATCGAGGCGCGCAGTCTCCTCGCCTGCCTCCGTTTTCTCCGCCACGCCCCGGCGGTCGACGACAGCACCTCCCAGCCGACGGGTCGATCGCGTCGCGGCCGGCTCACAGGAAGACCGCAGGAGACGACGGTTCCAGGTCCAGACTGGGATCCGCGGTGAGAATCGCTTCGTGCAGCCGCCGCACCGGACGTGACGGTTCGAGGCCGAGCTCGTCGGTGAGGGTCTTTCTCAACTGGTGGAACAGATCCAGGGCCTGCGCCTGCCGTCCGGAACGGTACAGAGCCAGCATGTACTGCGTCTGCAGACGTTCGTTCAGCGGGTTCTCCGCCGCGGCCGCGTTCAGCTCGCTGAGAATTTCCTGGTGGTACCCGAGCCTGAGGTCGGCATCGAACCGCTGCTCTGTCAGGGAGATTCTGGCTTCCTCGAGACGATTGATCTGGGTCCGCAGACAAGGGCCGGGATCGATGTCACTGAGTGTCGGCCCACGCCAGATCTCCACGGCGCCGCGCAGGACGTCGGCGGCCTTGCGGTCATCACCGCTGCGCTGCGCCGCACGTCCCGCCCGCGCTAGGGTTTCGAACTCCGTGAGATCAAGCCTGTCGGAGACCACCATAAGCCGGTAACCACTGTTTCCGGTCATCAGTCGGTCATGTGCTGCGGACAGCGAACCGACGGTGGGAGATCTGGCAAGACAACGTCTCAACTGCAGGACATAGGTCTGCAACGTGGGAATGACGGTGCGCGGCGGATTTTCGTCCCACAGCTCTTTGACACATAGCTCCGTCGGCACAAATTTGTTCGCATTGAGTAGTAGGAGCGCGAGTAACTGGCGTTGCTTGGGCGCGGTTGGCAGATAAGACACGCCTGCGTCTTCCATAAGAAGCGGGCCAAGGACACCGAACTCCAATGAAGCCACCCCCCACAATCACGCGGACGAGAATTATGTGATTTCAGGTTCCAAAGAATACATGGAGAGCAAAGCTCTTTCGCGCACGTATTGTTACGAACCGGCAATATCATGAAGATACTTTCCGGAACATATCATGCACAGAATTCACCGTACCATATCCGAACGGTCCGTCGGTGCGCCACCGGGAGGCCCGTGCGACAACGCGGCGTCCCACAATGGTTCCTCGCGACAGGCATGTGGCGTCACAACGCCTTTGTAAAGTAGCCGCGGCACTCCCACTCGACAGTAGGCGCACCTTCTACGGCCACCTCGACGTGAGAATTCCGCCACGTGGCCGTCCCACGGAGCGCACAGCAGTAGCGCCCTGCGGCCTCCGTGGAGCGTCATTATCCCGGCCGTGAAGCGACATCGCGCGACCAGGGTTAACCCTCTGTGTCGTCATCAAAGTCACAGATCCCCCCAGGTAAAACAATTAACAATCTGCCAGAATTCCCCTACATTCAGTTACACTAATCCATGGAAAGTACCACAAAGTGATCAGAGGCCGCAAGGTTTCCGGCCGGTTCAGCCATCCAGCTCGCCGGAGGCGTCGCGCCTCGCAAAGTCACACCTCACAAAATGTGCGACCGCCACATAACTGGCAACGGGCAATAGCGCCGCCGTGGCTAATTCGTGCAGGTTGGGATAGACATCCTATGAGCCTACTGGCGGCGTGGCCAACTGAAACATGCCCCGCCGTACGCGGATGAACCAGCTGGCGCCAGGATTGACGTACCGCTTGCCGGCACGGGGCGGGTGACGACGACGGAGGCCCAGCCATGACGCAGCGGGAACAGGACCGTCAGCCTCACTCCGAGGTACTACACACCGTCCGTGCCGAGTTGCGCCGGCTGGAGGAGCTGCTCTCCGGTGAGGGCGGGGCCGAACAGCACGTGCCGGCGTGGCGTCGACCGACGCGGGGAGAACACCGGCTGCCGGTGGCGGTCGCCATGGCTGTCGCGGTCATCCTGCAGCTGGTGCTGCCCGACCGCCTCGTGTTCCATCCGATATGGCTGCTGCCGGCCATGGAGGCGGTCCTGTTCGCCGTGTTGGTGGCGGCCAACCCGGTGCGTATCGTTCGCGAGCACCCCGCGCTTCGGGCCACCGGCCTCGCCCTCATCGGCATGATCGGCCTTGCCAACGCCTGGTCGGTCGGCGAGCTGATATACGGACTGATCTCGGCGAGGGTAGGCGAGGAACCAGGTCCCCTTCTCGGCAGCGGCGGGGCGATCTGGCTGACCAACGTCGTGGTCTTCGCCCTGTGCTACTGGGAGTTCGACCGGGGTGGTCCGGTGGCGCGGGCCCATGCCCGCCGGCAGTGGCCCGACTTCCAGTTCGTCCAGATGGACAGCCCCCACGGCGCCCCACCCGACTGGTCGCCGACCTTTCTCGACTACCTGTACCTGTCGTTCACCAACGCCACCGCGTTCAGCCCGACCGACGTCATGCCGCTGTCACGATGGGCGAAGATGCTGATGCTGGTGCAGGCGGCGGTCTCGATGGTCACGATCCTGGTCGTCGTCTCCCGTGCGGTCAACCTGTTCAAGTAGCCCGCGGCGGCCATCGCCGCGACGCCGATCACCACATCGGGGACGGCCCGGCAGCGGCGCGACTGGCGTGACCGATGTCCGATATCATGCCGACACACGCCACGCGGGCGCTGTTACGCACTCGCCGGGAGCACGTTGACCTGCCAGGGGGACTCATGACGAACGCCAAGCGCGCCGCACAGGACACCGAGGCCAAGCGCAAGTTCCGCGAGATCCTCGAGCGCAAGAACCAGCGAGCCAAGGAAGGCGAGGCGCACCAGGACTTCGCGCCGAACATCCACGAGTCCCACGGTCCGGCCGGCCACAAGCGGACCTTCCGACGCAAGACGGGGTGACCCGCTGTCCCCGCTCCAGGCCGGTCCGTCAGACGCCGGCCTGGCCGGTGATCCCCGCGCGAATCCTGGCGATGACCGACTGCCCGTGGTTGTTGAGGAAGAAATGGCCGCCGGAGAAGACTTCCAGCTCGAAGGCTCCCGTCGTGTAGGCGCTCCAGGCGCGGGCTTCCTCGACGGTGACCTTGGGGTCGCTGTTCCCCACGAGGACCGACATGGGGCAGCTGATCGCCGGTCCCGGTCCGCACTGGTAGGTCTCGATGGCCTTGTAGTCGCTGCGGATGGCCGGCAGCACCATACGCAGCAGTTCGTCGTCGTCGAAGACACCCGACTCGGTGCCGTTGAGCGCCTTGACGTCGGCGAGGAGTCCTTCGTCGTCGCGTAGGTGCACCTTTTCGTCCCGATGCTGTGAGGGTGCCCGGCGACCGGAGAGGATCAAGTTTGCCGGCACGACCCCGGTGGCTTCGAAACGCCGCGCGATCTCGAAGGCGAGCACGGCTCCCATACTGTGCCCGAACAACGTCAGCGGCAGGTCCGTCATTGTCCGCAGCACCGCGAAGATCTGGTCGGCGAGTTCGTGAAGGTCCTCGACACACGGCTCGTTACGACGGTCCTGGCGTCCCGGATACTGCACCGCGAGCACGTCCGCCACGTCGGACAGCGACCGTGAGACGGGGAAGAAGTAGCTCGCCGAACCGCCAGCGTGCGGCAGGCAGACCAACCGTGCCGGCGCCCCCGGTGCCGGATGGAAGCGGCGGATCCACGAACTGGCGGCGACGCTACTCGTCATCTCGGTACACGACCTTTCGCATGGCAGGCGTCCGCCCGCCGACGACGCTCCCCCGGTCCACCACGTCCTGACAAGAGCCCCCTACCTGATCAGAGTAGCAATCCGGGTGCGCCGGTCGCGGTTGTCGACGGCTCGAGATCGCGGATCTGGCTACAGTGGTCGGTGGCGATACCGCGAGGAGGAGCGACGCGCGATGAACCAGGTCCTCGCCTTCCTGGGGTCGCCGTGGTCATGATCGTCACCCCTGGCCCGGACACCATGCTGACCGTGCGCAACACGCTGCTCTCCGGCCGGAATGGAGGCATCGCCACGGCGCTCGGAGTGGTTAGCGGCACGACCACTGACCCGTCAGACCGGCGGCTGTCCGCGGCGGCGGCATACCGGCGAGGGCTGCTCAGCAACCTGGGCAACCCGAAGGTGGCCGTCGACCTTCTCGGTCACGGGATGGTCTTCGCGGTGTTCACCTTGGGCTGGCTGTCGCTCTACGCCGTCGTGGTGGCGAAGTTCGGCGACGTCCTGCGTCGCCCCGCCGTGCGACGTGCGGTCGAGGGCCTGACCGGTGCTGTGCTCCTCGCGTTCGGCCTCAAGCTGGCCACCGAACAACGCTGACGAGGCACTGCCCGCATCACGGTGTCAGCCGCTTGACCGCGTCGGTGTTGCCAACCGGCTGCTCCCGGGCGGGCAGCGCCGCCCAATGCGGCACGCCGGCATGGTGTGGATCTCCCGAGCGCGCGAAGGAAATCCAGGCCGACTGCACCTTGTCGACAAGCGAAGCCGGCACGCACTCACCGGACCGCGGCAGCATCGGCGCGTCCCGCCACGCGGAGGGGTTGCCGAACACGAACGGCAGTTCCAGGCAGTGGCAGGCGCCGAACGGACTGCCCTCCGGACGCCAGTCGAACCGATAGGTGTACACGGTGTTCCCGGCGGCCGCGCGGCCCGCGGCGAGCTGGCCGTTGGTACCGAACAGCCTTGCGTTGACCAGATGGCAGGCGAGCGCGACCGGACCGCCCGCGAGGTGTTCTCCCTCACCGACATCGCCGAGCCAGGAGCGTGCGGCGTCCACGACGTCCTGCCGGGTCATGGCGGCAAGGTGTTCGTCCCCGATGAGGAACGCGCTGGCCTCGTCCCGGTTCCATCCAATGAGCGCCTCGATCCCGGTGGCACCGCCGGCGCCGACCTGGCCGGCCGGGTCGGCACACACCACCCTGCCGTCCGCGACGAGTTGGAACGGCGGCGCGAGAGTCAGCGGCCGTGCGGTCGCCCTCGCCACCGAAAGCTGGGCGCCAAGCAGCTGGCCCACCGGGATTTCCCGCAACCGGTGCACCTGGGCGGGACGCAGATCGAGCGCACGGAGGAACAGCCGGGCGACCTCGGTGGCCGCCTCGGGACTGTCCGGGCGCAGTTCCAGGGGCGCGCTCTGCAGGATCACCCGCCGAAACAGGCCTGAACTCTCCGGATTGGCCATCATGGCCACAGTGGACAGTGCGCCTCCGGACTGGCCGGCCACGGTGACCTGGTCGGGGTCGCCACCGAAGGCCGCGATGTTCTCGCGCACCCAGCGCAGTGCCGCGATCATGTCCAACAGCCCGAGGTTCCCCTCGCCCATGTCGTCGGCGAGGCCGGCGAGGTACACATAGCCCAGGACACCGAGCCGATAGTTGACGTTGACCACGACGAGGTCGCCACGGTCGGCGATCCGGTCTCCGGCATACCACTCGGCGCTGCCCGCCCCGGACGAGAACCCGCCACCGTGCAGCCACACCATGACCGGACGGGGGCCGCCGGCCGGCCCCGGCGT
>JAFAZC010000104.1 GCA_019239965.1 Kutzneria sp.
AACGGGGAGGTGGACACCCCGCTGCCGAACGGGCGCGCCAGGAGTTGCTGGACATGATCGCACCGACGGTCCGGGCCGCCCGTCGGCCGCCGGCCTGGTGTGGCACCCGCCCGGCGGACTTCTACCTCGTCGCCGGTACCGGTGACGAGTTCTGCTTACCGTGTCGTCCGGGCAGCGGTGGCCGCGCCTTCGACGTGATCACCTGCATCCACCGCGCCGGCAACCTGTTCACCCTCAACCCGACCCAGCTGGCCGGACGCTGCCAACTCGACCCGACCGCGCTGCCGCCAGACAGCCGCGAGGCAAGGCTGATCACCGGCGCATTCCACTTCAGTGGCCGGTTGTCCTGGCACAAACCGCGCTGGGCAACGTCCCACGCCGAGGCCAAGTGGTGGATCGTGTTCCACAATCGGCTGGCCGTGCCCGTGGCCTGGCAGCCAGAGGTCGAGGCCACGCCGTTGCTGATCCTCGACCTCGCCGACCACCGGCCGCTGTTGATTCGGCTGCTCAGCCGCCTCCGACGTTCATGATCGCGGCCAGACGGCGGACCTCGGCAATCAGGCGGGCGACATCCGCCTGTCGGCGGCGGAGTCCCACTCGGTGCCGGAGCACTCTTTCGAGCGACGTCTGTGGAGCGGTTCGCGTGTCGGCTGCGGCCTGAGTACCCCGTGTATAGCGTCCGTGCCCGAACCGCGATCGCGCGGAGCGTGGAAGAGGAGGATCTCCAGTGGCGCGGAAGCACGACGAGCTGCGCGGGCTGCTCACGGATGAGTACATGCGGCTGAGCATGGAGCTGTCCGAAACCTCCTGGTCTCGGGTGCTGCCGTGGAACGGCGAGGAGATCATCGAGGCGGTCGCGCTGGCCACCGCGCACGACTTCGACGGCGACCTCGACGCCGTGTTGCGCCGCCCTTCGCCAGACGATCCGGTGCGCCCCAGCGACCCGTTGGACTGGGAGACCGATCTCGAACCGCTTGTCGGGATGGAGCCCGCTGATGAGGAGGAACGGCGGGAGCAGCGTGAGCTGGACGAACGGCGTCGCGCCTTGCTCACCGGCGTGCTCGCCACCGCGGATCGCGCCGTACCCGTGACCGTGGCGGACTTGGCGACGTTGCTGGTCGACCTCGGTGTCCTGACACATGAGGTGTTGTCGGACGGTCGGCATCGGTGGCGGCTGGCCTCCGTGGTTCCGTCGCCCGCCGACGTGCTACCGATGCCAGCGGAATGGGTGCGTCAAGACCAGAAGCTCAGGCGCGACGGTGCGGCGGGACCGGCGGTCTCCGCGCTGCTGAGCCATTTCACTGTGCACGCCCAGGAACCACTGCTCACCACCATTGACCGGCTATCCGGGGAATGCCGGTACTCGCCGGACCAGATTCGCGCGGGCCTCGTCTCGCTGCGCGACAGCGGGGACATCCGAACCGAACGGCGAGCGGCCGGCAACGGCTTCCAGTCAGCGGATCTGGACGCCCTCGCCAACCATGCCCGCGTGCTCGTCACCGTGGACTGGGACCACGTGACGGCGACCCGAGTAACCTTCCAGCTCACGGTGCCAGCTGCTGGCTGATCTCGGCGTCGGCTCGCGCTCACTCGGCTGGAGCCGTCCCTCGGATGGGTGCTGCCGGTAGCTGTTTGATCAGGAACCGGGCGGGGTCTGCGACCTCGTGGCGCGTTCTGTGGTCGTCGATGTAGTGGTAGCGGTCGAGATAGTGGCAGCCGGTCTCCTGGTAGCCGAGCCGGAGGTAGAGCGCTGCCGCACGGTGGTTCGCGTCGTCGACTCCCAGCCCGATCCGGCGATACCCGCGGCGCTGGAGGTGGGCCTCGGCCGCGTGGATGATCGCCGTTCCGATGCCGTGGGACCGGCGTTCCGGCGGCCATACCCCGAGGCCGTTCAGCTCAGGGCAGGCCGGAAAGCACTGGTTGATCTCGGGTGCCGCGCATCCCTGCCACAAGATCTGCGCTGTTCCAACGGGAATCTCGCCGGACCAGGCGATCAGGAATGTGGTGAGCCCCTCTTGCTGGCGGTCGAACCGCATCGCGTTTCGGTGGGTCTGGCCGGGCGAGGGCATATGGGTTTCGAGCAGTTCGAGGTCTGTCTCCCGGCATGGCCGGATGTCCACTACTCCGCGCCCTCCGAGCCGTGCGCGGTGGTCCGGATGGCCGGCAAGGGCCAGTATCCGGGATCCCGGCGACCGTCGGCCGCGGTGAGCAGGACGGCCTCGGGTAGCTGCAGCACGGGTGCGCAGCGAATCATCTGGGACGGGGCGGCCGGGCCGCCTGCTTCCCAGCCCGCGATCACCGCGCTGGGCAGGATCGCGGCCTCGGCGACGTGGTGCAGGTCCACGCCGAGGGTGTGCCGGCGGTGCCGCAGGAACCCGGCGAGTGTCGTGGTCTGGCCCAGGGTGCGGGAGCGTTCGGCCAGGGCCTGCGGGAGGGACTGGTCGACGGGCGGTGGCGTCGTGTGGTCCATGTCCAGCAGGAGTTCAGGGGCGGCGGTGGCGTACTGGAGGAGGATCTTCGTCGAGCAGTCGGCCAGCAGCTGCAATGTCCACGACCTCGCCTGGCCGTCGGTCTGGTCGGCGTGCAGGCGCCAGGTGTGGCGCTGGCCATCGATGCTGAAGTCTTCGTCGACGATCAGCATCTCCTCGCCGACGACGGCGCGTTGACCCAACATCCAGACCCGGTGGACGTGCAGGTCCGGGGCGTCGAGGAACGCGGTCAACAGGCGGGCCAGCGAGCGGGCCATCGCGATGGCGCAGCGCCGGTCGAAGAACCGGCGCTGGGCAAGGCCCACGAACAGCTCGAACTCCTCGGCCAGCCCCGCCGGCAACACCGGGATCGTGTCGCTGCCCTCCGGCTCGCCCACGCCCTCGGGGCCGGTGAACCGCAGGGCAGGTGAGGAAGCCAGGCGTTCGAGGACCTGCGGATCGAAGCCACGGGCGGCGTCGCGGGGCCGCAGGTTGCCGAACGTCCACCACCAGGACGGCGGGCGAATGTCCCCCACATGCAAGTACTGCATGGCCACGTGATCGGGGTCGCCCGCCACGTCGGCCATGCCGGCGTCGTAGAACATCATGAAGTCGTCGTCTTGCAGGAACGTCTCTCGCATCTGCGCGAACTGCCGGTGCCGCACCGTGAACGCCTCCCGCGTGGGCACACCATGCTCGGCGGCGACCTGCGGATCGTCCAGGTCCTCCAGCAGCGCGGCAGCCCAGCTCAGGATCAGGTGCAGAGCTATCTCCTCGGCGTTGCACCGGGGCAACGGAGCGCGGCCAGCCCGCAGGTCCTCGGCGAGGTCGTTCACCGCACGGACCATCGCCAGCCGCCACGCGGCGTTCTGCCCATCGCACACCGACGGCAGCAACGCCAGGAACCCGTCGTCCGAGGCGTCCGAGTAGTCGTCCTCGGCGGCATCCCGGTCGAACGGCCGGTCGCCGTAGGCCACGACCTCCTGGTAGCCGCGGGCCACCAGTTCGCGGGCGGCGGCCTCCAGCAGTGTTGCGCCCAGCGGGGTGAGCACCTCTGGCAGGCACCTGCTCTCGTCGCGGTACTCGTCGGTGTACGCCTGCCACGGATCCGCGCGGTCGGTGAAGCCGAGCAACCGCGCGGCCCGCGCGAACCCCTGCGGTTGCGGCTCGACGAGCCCGCCGCCGTCGAGGGATGCTGTCACCCAATCGAGATGTCCGCGGCCGGGGTCACGGACGGTGGTGATCCCGTACGGGGAGAACCAGAACCGAGGTGCGGTCCAGCCGTCGGGTGGAGGCTCGGGCTGGTCCTGATCGTCCTCGGTGGCCTGGGCCTCCGAGATGCTGTCCTCGGCGCCATCGACAATGAACTCCGACCACACCGGATCCCAGTACGGCGCGTGGTAGTCGTACTCGTCGTCCGTGTCGGGCACAGGGATACCGAGCTGGCGCAGCTCACCGTCGGCACAGGCCAGCAGCTGCGGCGCGTAGTCGATCATCAGCTCGAGGGCGTGGCGCTCGCCGGTGCACCGGGGCAGGGGCGCGCGTCCAGCCTCGATGTCGTCAGCCAGGTCGTTCAAGGCGCGGGCGAACTGCAGCCGGAATGCCTGGTCCTGCCCATCGCAGTCGGTCGGCAGCTTGGCCAGCACCCGGTGCCGCGCCTTGGGCGAGCGGCGCTTGAACGGCCGGTCGCCGTAGTCGAGCGCGTCCCGGTAGGCCAGCGTCGCCAGCAGCCGGCCCGCCGCGGTGAGCAGCCCGGCTGTGAACGGGGGCAGCACCTCGTCCAGCTCAGCCCAGCCGACGTCGTAGGACTCCGCCTGCTCCGTGTACGCGGCGTACGGGTCGGCGTCCACGGTTGTCACCTCTGCGTGCCTCCCGGAATTCGTGGCCTCACCCGAGGTCAACGTCGGCCGGAGTCTCCCACGCCCGCAGGCGGGCCAACGGGCCGACTCGCACGGCGATCGGGCACGTGATCCTGGGGCGATGTGAGATCACCCTGACCGGTGACCACCAGGAAGCGGCGGTGATATGCGTAGCGTAGTCGTCGTGTTCGGTCCCTGGCCGCAGGAGATGCAGTAGGGCGACCACCTTCGGGAACCACCGGAGGGCCGCCACATGAACGCGCCAACCCGACGGACCGGGCATTCGTGACCAGTATGGCGACACCGCGTACGCCCTGGTCGTCCTGAGGTGCGCTATGGCGTCGTGCCTCTGAGGCAAGATAGGCAAGCCGACTCACTCGCAGCTACCGCCGGAGGACCCCACCGCCGTGTCGAAGCCAGACGCCAACTTCATCTGGGCGATCGCCAACCTGCTCCGAGGGCCGTACAAGCCGAAGGAGTACGGCGACGTGGTGCTCCCGATGACCATCCTGCGGCGCCTCGACTGCGTGCTGGCACCCACGAAGCAAGCGGTCCACCGCGAGTGGGCCACGTCGCGAGACAAGACCAGCAAGGACATCCTCGACGTCAAGCTCCGCAAGAAGTCTGGCTATTCCTTCTACAACACCTCCCAGTACACACTCCCCACGCTCACCGGCGACAGCGCGAACGTCAAGGCCAACCTGCTCAGCTACCTGGACAGCTTCAGCGACAACATCCGCGACGTCTTCATCCGGTTCGGATTCGAGGAGCAGATCCAGCGCCTGGAGGAGGCCAACGCGCTGTACCTGGTCCTACAGCGGTTCGCCGCGCTGGACCTGCGGCCGGAGAACGTCAGCAACACCGAGATGGGCACGGTGTTCGAGGAGCTGATCCGCAAGTTCGCCGAGGCGTCCAACGAGACCGCTGGTGAGCACTTCACTCCGCGCGAGGTCATCGCGCTCATGGTCGACCTGCTTCTCGTTGGTGACGAGGACGCCACCAGCACCTCGAACATCATCCGCACGGTCTACGACCCAGCCGCGGGGACCGGCGGGATGCTGTCGGTGATGGACGAGCACCTGCGCCGGCAGAATGAGACCGCCCGGCTGACGATGGCCGGCCAAGAGGTCAACGCCAGTTCGTACGCGGTGTGCAAGGCCGACATGGTCATCAAGGGCCAAGACATCAACGCCATCGCTCTGGGCAACACCCTGACCGACGACCAGCACGCCGGCAAGGTCTTCCACTACTGCCTGTCCAACCCGCCGTTCGGCGTCGAATGGAAAACCTCGGAACGGGACGTCCGCAAGGAACACACGCAGATGGGCTTCCGCGGCAGGTTCGGCCCAGGTCTGCCAGGGGTCTCCGACGGCTCAATGCTGTTCCTGCTCCACCTCATCTCGAAGATGCGGCCCGTCGACCCAGACCACGACGAAACCCGCGGCCGGGCGGCGATCGTCCTCAACGGCTCACCGCTGTTCACCGGCAAAGCCGGGTCGGGCGAGTCGGAAATCCGCCGCTGGATCCTCGAATCCGACCTGCTCGACGCGATCATCGCCCTGCCAACCGACATGTTCTACAACACCGGCATCGCCACCTACATCTGGATCCTCGACCAGCGCAAACCGCTGGAGCGGCGCGGCAAGGTCCAACTCATTGACGCCTCCGAGATGTTCATCAAGATGCGCAAGTCGCTGGGCAGCAAGCGCAAAGAGCTGTCCGACACGGACATCGAGACGATCGTCAAACTCTACGGGGCCTTCGACGGCGCCGACGACAAGCGCTCCAAGATCTTCAACAACCACGACTTCGGCTACCGCACCATCACCGTCGAACGACCACTCCGACTCGCTTTCCAAGCCACCCCCGAGCGCATCGACACCGCGCTGGCCAGCCCAGCCGTGCAAAAGCTCGAGGGTGAGACCGTGAGCCAACTTCGCGTGGCCCTCCAATCACTGGACCCGAATCTCGTGGTCAAGGACCGGGCCGAGTTCAGCACGCTGTTGGGCAAGGCGCTCGGCAACGCGGGAATCCAGGTCGGCGCCCCGGTGCGCAAGGCCCTGCTCTCCGGCTTGAGCGAACGCGACGAAACAGCCGAGATCTGCCTCGACGCCAAGGGCATGCCCGAGCCCGATCCCAAACTGCGAGACACCGAGAACGTCCCCCTCGACGAGGACATCCACGAGTACTTCGCCCGCGAGGTCGCCCCGCACGTCCCCGACGCCTGGATCGACGAGTCCAAGACGAAGATCGGCTATGAGATCCCATTTACGAAGCACTTCTACGAATACGTTTCTCCCCGTGCACTAAAAGACATTGACGCCGAACTCGACAACCTTGTTTCAGCGCAGGAGCAACTTGTCTCGACGCTTCGCAAACAGCGAATGGCAGCGATTTATCACTCCGTTCCGTTCGACTGTAAAGAAGTCCGCCTGAAGTACCTTACAACGTCGGTTCGGCAAGGATTTAGTCCTCAATGCGAGGCTATCAGCACAGACGGCATAACCGAGTGGGCGGTCCTCAAAGTGGGTTGCGTCAACGGGGGGATCTTTCGCCCCGAAGAGAACAAGCGGTTGCCGCCCGAAATTGATCCCCGCCCCGATTTGGTCGTACATCTAGGTGATCTAGTCGTCTCGCGCGCCAACACCCGTGACCTGGTCGGGAGTGCAGCTATCGTTCAAGGCGAATATCCACGCCTTATGCTGAGCGACAAGACTTATGCCATTGCGCTCGACGCGAACAGGGTGATCCCCGAATTTGTTGCTCTCGTTTTGGGTACGCCCAAGCTGCGCCAGCTCATTGAGCTAGAGGCTACAGGCGCCAGTCACTCGATGCAAAACATTAGCCAGGCAGACATCCTCAATCTCCCCATACCGCTCCCAACGGTTGAGGAGCAGCGAGATATTCTAGAGAGCCTTGGGGTCGAACTTGCGCGAGTCGACAACGCCATCAGGCACGCGAAAGAACTAATGGATTCTCTACGAGAACGGCGGGCGGCACTCATTACGGCCGCAGTCGTGGGACCGATCGACGAGTTGCCTGCCACCCGAGGAGAATGAGCCGTGGCCGTGCACCACGAGAAGCAATTGGAGACGGAGATCTGCGAGCAGCTCGCGGGGCATGGCTGGCTGTACTCGCCGAACGACGCCGGCTATGACCGGGAGCGTGCCCTGTTCCCGGAGGACGTGTTCGGCTGGATTGAGGACACGCAACCAGCCACACTCGCTGCTATCGCGGGCACGGACAAGGACCGTGCACGTTTGCTGGACCGGCTCGTCGAGTCGCTGGATCGTCCGCTGACGTCCGGTGGCGGCACGTTGGCGGCGTTGCGGTACGGGTTCAAGCATGTCAAGCAGGTGGACCTGTGCCAGTTCAAGCCGGCCGAGGTGATGAACCCAGCCACGGTCGCGCGCCACGGCAAGGTGCGGCTGCGGGTGATGCGTCAGGTGCACTATTCGCTGAACAAGACCGACAGCATTGACCTGGTGTTCTTCGTCAACGGGCTGCCGGTCGCGACGGCGGAGTTGAAGTCCGAGTTCACGCAGGACGTGCATGTCGCGATCGCGCAGTACAAGCAGGACCGGCCACCGATCGACCCGAAGACCGGCAAACGGGAGCCCCTGCTGTCCTTTGGCCATCGCGCCTTGGTGCATTTCGCGGTCGACAACGCCGAGGTCTACATGACCACCAAGCTGGACGACGACAAGACCCGGTTTCTGCCATTCAACCGCGGCAACGGCGACCGCGCCGGGAACCCGCCCAACCCGGATGGGGCTGAGACCGCCTACCTGTGGGAGGAGGTCCTGGCGCGCGATGTGTGGCTGAACATCCTCGGGAAGTTCATGCACATCCAGGTGAGCAAGTCCAAGGACCCCGCGACGGGGAAGATCACGCGGTCGGCGGCGGTCCTGTTTCCCCGGTACCACCAGCACGACGTGGTGACCAAGCTGCTCGCCGACGCGCGGGCGACGGGGCCGGGCCAGCGGTACCTCGTCCAGCACTCGGCGGGATCGGGCAAGACGAACTCGATCGCCTGGCTCGCTCACCAGCTATCGACCCTGCACGATGAGCAGTCGACCAAAGTGTTCGACTCGGTCGTGGTCATCACCGACCGCACCGTGCTGGACGACCAGCTCGGCGACGCGATCTACCAGATCGACCACAAACGCGGCGTCGTGCTGCCGATCGGCCAGGGAACCGACAGCGACTTCGCCAAGCGATTCCCGTCCAAGTCCGCCGCGCTGACCGAGGCGCTCGTCACCGGCGGGGCGATCGTGATCGTCACCATCCAGACCGTCCCGCACGCCCTGGAGGCCATCCGCACTTCAGCGGCGCTGGCCGGAAAGAAGTTCGCGGTCATCGTCGACGAGGCCCACTCCTCCCAGACCGGGGAGTCAGCCAACAAGCTACGGCAGACCCTTTCCGGCGCGACGCTGCCCGACACCGACGACATCGGCGTGGACGATCTGGTCCGCCTGGAACTGGAGGGCCGGGGTCGTCTGGAGAATGTCTCGTTCTTCGCGTTCACCGCCACCCCCAAGGGCAAAACGATCCAGCTGTTCGGCGCCTCGCCCACCGGGGAGGAGGTCGACAAGAAGCCGTTTCACCTGTACTCGATGCAGCAGGCAATCGAGGAGGGCTTCATCCTGGATGTGCTGACCAACTACACGACCTACCGCACCGCGTTTCGGTTGGTGCACAACGGTCAGGACTACGACTCGGAGAAGGTCGACAAGTCCAAGGCCATGAAGTCGCTGATGAGCTGGGTCAAACTGCACCCCTACAACATCAGCCAAAAGGTCGCCATCATTGTTGAGCACTTTCGTGCTAACGTCGCACCGCTGCTCGACGGCCAAGCCAAAGCGATGATCGTGACCGACTCCCGCAAGTCCGCGGTGCGCTACAAGCTCGCGATCGAGAAGTACCTCTCCGACCACCACATCAGCGACGTCGCCGCGCTGGTCTCCTTCTCCGGCGAGGTCCTTGACCCCGACAGCGGGCCAGAGCCGTTCACCGAGGCGTCGATGAACCCCCGGCTGAAGGGCCGCACCATCCCCGAAGGACTGGCCACCCCCGACTTCCAGGTGCTCATTGTCGCGAACAAATACCAGACTGGCTTCGACCAGCCGTTACTGTGCGCGATGTACGTCGACAAGCGACTCGACGGCGTCCAGGCGGTACAGACCCTGTCCCGGCTCAACCGCACCTATCCCGGCAAGGTCACCTACGTCCTCGATTTCGCCAACCACGCCGAGGATGTCCTGGCCGCGTTCAAGGAGTACCACCGGGGTGCGGAACTCAACCGGGCCAGCGACCCCAACCTGGTGTTCGACCAGTGGGACAAGCTCGACGCGGCCGGTGTCTTCAGCGACACCGACGTGCAGGCCACCGCGACCGCCTACTTCGGCGATGGGGCGTCCGCGCCGTCGCAGGGGAAGTTGTCGGCTGCCTTGGCGCCGGTGAAAGACCGGTTCAACACCGCCTACAACACCGCGATCGCCGAGGACGACACGAGCGAGATCGATCGACTCGATACCTTCCGCCGTGACCTGCGCACGTTCGTCAACACTTACGACTTCCTCGCTGCGATTGTCGACTACGACGACGTCGAACTGGAGAAACAAGCGCTGTTCGGTCGGATGCTGGCCGAGGCGCTGAAAGACTCCCGCCGGCACGAGCCGACCATCGACCTGTCCCAGGTGACTCTCACCCACCACGCCCTCCACAAACGCCCCCAAACCGAGCTTGACCTGTCCCAAGGCGAAGCCGCCGGGCTGTCCGCCCTCATCGCGGCAGGCAGCCGCGGCCACCACGAGGCCGACCTCGTCCCTTGGAGCGAGGTCATGCAGCAGATCAACAGCCTGTTCGAGGGAGACGGGCTCACCGACGGCGACCAGATCTCCGCCGTGGAAAGCGTCGTCCGCAAGATGCTCGAAAACGACGACCTGCGCGCCCAAGCCCGAGCCAACAACAGGGACGACTTCTTCGCCGGCCCCGACCTGTGGGCCACCATGCAGGAGATCATCGTCGAGGCCGGAGACCAGCACGCCAAGGGAATCGAACGACTCGCCGCCGACCGCTCGCGGGACGACATCCTCGCCATCCTCGCACTCATGCGCCTCTGGGAAACCCTGCGCGACGACGCCGCCTGACAATCCGTGCCCACGACGAGCCGAACCGTCCGACGATCGGAGCGTTGGAGACCAACGGTGCTTCACCGAACCCGGATAGCGTCGACGACCGGCTCAGGCTGAGCGGTCGAGCTGAGACGCTGATCGTCCATTCAGGACAAGGAAGGTGCTGATGCGAACCGTGACGCGGCGGGCCGTGCGAGCGATCTTGCTCGACGATGACGCGCGGATCGTGCTGCTCAAGCGGACCCGGCCCGGCCGCGAGGTGTACTGGACCGCTCCCGGTGGCACCGTAGAGCCCGAAGACGCCAGCCTGGAGGACGCGTTGCGCCGCGAACTCGGCGAAGAGTTGGGCGCCGAGGTCGATCGTTTCTCCCGCGTGTTCCTGTTCAGCTCCGCTGACAATGCACAGTTGACCGTGCAGTACGTGTACGTTTGCCACTTGGTGCGCATGGACGTGTCCACGCGCCATGGGCCGGAGTTCAACGACCCTGGCCGGGGACGTTCGACCCCGACCCCGTGCCCCTGCTCGGCGACGGCTTGACACGCGTGGCGTGGAAACCCCCGGTGCTGCTCGACTTCATCCTGTCCAATCGGGACGCGCTCCTCGCTGAGATCAGCCGCGATCATGGACGGTCCAGTGGCGCGAGCGGATGACCTGCCGGAATTCAGATGCGGCGCCGTTCCTCCGCGCGCGATCATGAGGACATGACCTCGCCCAACCCCGCGCCGGCCATCGAGGACGCATTCGGCCAAGTCCTGGCCCGCTGCTGGGCAGCGGGCGGACGCCGTGGCGTGGCCTATCAGGTCACCGAACGCGACGATGGGTACATCGGCGTCACGGACGCCGCCGGCTACTTCGCCGAGCCGACGGACTGGTCGCCCGCCGAACGGTGGGGGTGCGAGCAGGCCCTGGGCCGGGTGCTGGACATCGGCTGTGGGGCTGGCCGGCACGCCATCCCGCTTCAGCAGGCAGGGCACGAAGTGGTCGGACTCGACACGTCCAGTGGCGCAATAGAGGTCGCCCGCGAACGCGGGGTCGGCGCCATCGAGGGCTCGATCGCCGACATTCCCGCGACCGTCGGAGTGTTCTCCACGATCCTGTTGGGCGGCAACAACCTCGGGCTGCTCGGCGACCCCGACCAAGCGAAGGGCATCTTGAATCGGCTCGCGGAGATCGCGACGCCGCAGGCCCGATTGATCGGGTCGGGGATCGACCCCTACGCCACCGACAACCCCACGCACCGCGCGTATCACGCGTGGAACCGCAGCCGGGGCCGTCCCGCCGGGTTGATCCGGATGCGCGTTCGCGACGGAGCGCTCGCCACGGACTGGTTCGACTACAGCTGCTACGCGCTGGACGAACTCGTGGAGATCGTCTCCGGCACACGGTGGACGCTGCACAGCGTCCACCAGGACGGGGGCTCCTACTGCGTCCGCCTGGACTTGCGCTGAGGACAAGCGGTCTTTCTTGGCGGCGAGCTTGCTGGCCCGGCATAGTGGCCGATCGATCCCATTACAGAGGAGCAGATGATGAGCGGCACGGCCACCCGGCGGCGTTCTTGGCCCGAAGTGCCGACCGAGCTGCGGCACGAGGCCGAGCGGCAACTGGGTAGCCCCGTGCGGGACTTCCGGGGTCGGCCGGGCGGATTCACGCCTGGGCTTGCCGGGATCGCGGTCTGCGCGGATGGAACGGAAACCTTCATCAAGGCCACCCCTGTGGGTGGCCCAGGGGCGGCCGACTACCGCCGTGAGGCGCTCATAGCTGGCGGTCTTCCCGCACGGGCACCCGCTCCGTGTCTACGGTTCACGGCCGAGCGGGACGACTGGCTGCTGTTGTGCTTCGACGTCGCACCGGGGCACACTGCCCAGGAACCTTGGGATCCTGCGGAACTGACCGCCATCCTGAACACGTTGTCCTCCTGCGTCGAGCAGTTGACGCCCTCGCCGATCCCCGATGCCGGTACCGTGGCCGACCGCATGGCGGGGCGGTGCCGAACCTGGCGGTCGCTGGCCACCGGTGGCGAGATCGACGGCGTGGCCCTCGAGGACCTCGGCGACTGGGAACGCGACCACCTACCTCGGCTGGCGAGCCTGGAGGACACCTGGCAGCACCACGTTGACGGCACGACGCTGCTGCATTTCGACCTGCGCGCCGACAATTGCCTCATCAGCCCTGCCGGATCGGTCAGCTTCGTCGACTGGGGCCGGGCCTGCACCGGCCCGGCCTGGGTCGACTTGGTCTGTCTGATGCTGGAGTCCGACCTCGGCGACATTGACGCCGAGCACCTGTTTACCGGACACCCGCTCGGCAAGGGTGCCGATCCGGACGCGGTCGACGGCTTCCTGGTCGCCCTCGCAGGCTATTGGGCGCTCGCGGGCCGCCAGCCGCCCATTACCCACGCGCCTGGCTTACGGCAACAGCAGGCCCGCTCCGGCCAGGCCACCGTGCGATGGCTCCAGCGACGCTGGGCTGCCTGAAGTCGCGTCCTCTCGCCAACCACGCCAGCCGCCACGGCCTCATCCGGGGTGTGACGTGTCTGGTTGTCAGCTTCGCCGGCCGCCGGGGGCGGTGAAGCGGGCACCCATGTTGTCGGGCGGGTTGGAGTAGACCATCGCTCGGAAGAACGGGGCGGCCTTGCGGGGATGCCGACGGCTCAGCAGGCTGGCGTAGGCGTAGAGGATCCGGTGGGCGGGGCGGTTGTCCAGTTCGCTGTAGGGCAAGCAGTCCGTAAACGGCCACGGGAGGCTCTGCTGCAGGACGCAGACACCGGCCTCTGCCCACGCCAGCGCCTCGTCAAGGTCCTCGTCGTCGAGGTCGGCGTCGGCCGGATCTTCACCATCGCCGAGCCCAGCCGCCGCGTACGCCTCCATGGCGTACGCGTCCAGGCACCTCGGCACGATCAAGCGACCGGCCACGTCCCGGCACGCTGCCTCGTAGGCGGCGGTCTCCTCCGCCGACGCTTCGTCGTCGGGGAACCACACGCGCTCCATCCGCCAGGTCGGGCGCGTGCCGAGCTTGCGGACCTCGCGTTCCAGGGCGCTGATCTCGCTGGCCGGGAAGCCCTCGTAGTACTCTTCGGCGTCGAACTCGCCGTTTGGCCAGGCCAGCAGCGGCCGGTCAAGCGCGCGCAGCGCCTCCTGTGTCACGTGCCCGGTTGGCGGCACCCACGGCATGGCCCATTTCGGGACCTCGGGGACGGTCACTCGCGGAAGTATTCCAGCCATGTTCCGAGCCCGGACAGCGCGGCCGATAGGGCGGCGGGTCGCCGAGCGCCCCAAGTCCACGCGGGTCGGATATTTGCTCCGCAACGGTCGGCGCCCTGCCCACTACCGCTGGCGCGCTGGTGATCTCCTCACCGGCCGTTCCGCGGTGGCTCGTGTGGCCAGAGTTCTGGGGATGACCGCCGGACGACGCTGACCCGCGGGCTGATCACGCTGCAGCGGGTCGGCGATTGGCGCTGTGGACCCCGCTGCAAGGACGACTGCCCACAGTGTTCCCGCAGGATGGCGAACCGGTTCCGCCGCCTCCGGAGGGCCATACCATCTCGCGCGTGCCTGACCCAACTCGTGGCGTGGGCCGGGTAGGTTGACCGTCCATGACGGCCTCATCACGGTGGGCAGCGCGCGCTGCCGACAGCGACGCCGCCACGGCCGCAGCCGTGTGGGCGGATCCAGAGGCGCCACCGGAGAACCTCGCCGTCTGCCCAGAGCGGGTGATCGAGTACCTGGCCACCGAACCCACACCCCTGCGCCGTGCGGTGCTGGCCAACCCGAACGTCCCGGACACGGCCAAGGGACAGATCGCGAAGCGCGCCCGAGGATACGTGCGCCGGTCCATCGCCCGCGACGTCCTCGAGCGCGGCACTCTCGAACACTGGCTGCTGCTCGCGGACGTGTTCACCCCGGCCTCCCTACGCCAGGCTGTGGCGGCCCTGCGCGGTGATCGACCCTGGCTCGTCGGCAGGGACGCCGCGCTGCCGACCGGGATGAACGTCATGCGGGGATTCAGTACCAGCCGCAATCACCGGCATCGTGCCCTTGCGGCCGAGACGTTCGACGTGAACACCGCGCCGGAGCACACCTGGGCGGAAGGGACGCTCTCCGCCGTCGTGCTTGTCGCCGACCCTCACCGGGCCGTGCGCAAGGGGCTGGCTCGCAACCATGAGATGCGCAACCTCAGCACAGACAGCGTCGGGCTCGCCGTCCGCAAGGCGCTGCTGGCCGATGCGGATCCGGGAGTGCGCACGGCTGCCTTGCGCAACGGCGTCCACATCACCAACGATCACGTCATCGCTCATCTGGGCGCGATCGAGGGCGACCTCGTGCCGCTGGCTCAACTCGAACCGCTCACCGCCGATCCACTCGACGATCCCTCGCCGCGGGTACGCTCGACCGCGGTCCGTGGCCTGTCCCAGGCGGACATCCTGGGATGGACGCGGGTCGCGCTGGACACGAGCCCGATCGTGCGCGCGGCTGCCGCCACGTCGGGATGGTGGACACCGGAGTTTGTGTGGAAACAGCTTGCCCGCGATCGTGACCTGGAGGTGCGCGCAGCGGTCGCCCGCTCGCGGTGGACGCCCTCGATGATCCTGCGCCTGATGACCGGCGACACGGATCCGGGCGTCGCGCACCTGGCCCAACAGCGAATCCTTGCCGAGCCCCACCAGTGACCAAACTCGGAAGGTTGGCTGGGTGATGGGCGTTCGCCGAAACTTCAAAGAGCGCGGACACGCCGAGGCCGCAGGCGGTGCCGTCTGTATGGACTCCTTGGACCGGCCCGGTCCGGGTGGCGTCCGAACGGTGTCGCCGATTGGGTACGACGGGGTCGTTCGGGTGGCCGGTTCGGCGCGTGGCGGCGATTGCGGTGGACCGTGAGATGGCCAGGGCAGGGCGAGGGGCCGATCTTGGCATCGTGCGCGAGGCTGTAGGGGTGGCCGATGATATCGGCGGGCCGGGCGTCCAGGGGTGGGCGGCGAATCCCGAAGGTGTCGGCCCATCGCGCCCAGTGGGACGCGATCCGGCCGTGGGTGGGCTCCAGACCGGTGATGACGCGGCGGTGGGCCTGTCGCCGAGGTGGAGGTCGGCCCTGCGGGCTTCCTCAGTCCTGTGGTGAGCGGCTGAACAAGCCACTGAAGATCCCGCGCGGACGGCCGGGCTGTTCCTGGTGGGGTGCGCGCTGGAATGCCCGGTAGCGTTGTTTTGTGACGCACAGGATGACGGCGTGCATGAACCGCTCCGGGTCGGGCACCTGGACCGCCCAGCGCTCGTCTGTGCGCGTGTTCCACAGCACGCCGTTCTTGTGACCGCCCATCACGAGGTAGAGTGCGAGCTGGAGGAACATGGGGTGGTCGAGTTCGGTGACGAACTTGAGTTCGAAGACTTGGCCATCATGCACAGCGTCGGCGACGCCGACGAAGTTGATTGGTGTTGCGCCCTGTGCGGCGACGGCCACGCCTGACAAGCTCATCTGCACCTGCGCCGCGCAATCACGGGGAAGCTGTGTCGCCAACCGTTGTGTCAGCTCGTCGCGGACCTCGTCGCTGACTCGCCGTGTGACCTGTTCGGCATAGCGCATCTGGTCGGTGTCGACGGCGGTCAGCAGCAGCGAGTTGCGCCAGGGGTCGTCATCCAGCTTGCTGCGGAGCTGCTTCGCGATCTGCTTGGGGTTCAGCAATACCTCGAGCGCGGGATTGTATGCGTCGAAGAACACTGCCTCCTGGTAGTGGCCCACCACGGGTGACAGGTCGATCAGCCCGTCGGCGCGGTCGATCTTGATCTCCTCGCCCGCGCCGTCGTCGAGGCGGCGCCTGTCCAGTAGGTCGACGCACGCCTGGATGTTCTCCGCGTATTTGAAGTCGAAGCAGTCTGATGCCAGGAACGGCTTCTCATACACCGGTCGCTGATCGGCCAGCAGCTGCGTGAAGCGCTGCACGGGAATGAATCCGATGCTCTTGGGCTGCTTGCGGGCATGTTCGGACTTCACGAAGACCACTTCGTGTTTGCCGCGGGAAGCTGCCACCAGGAAGATGTTGCGAAGGACGGTCGTGTCCGCGTCGGGGAAGCCGGAGCGGATGTCCCACATCGCCTCGTCGTAGTCGAACACCACACTCGCCGTCCGCTCCAGACCCTTGCTCGAGTCGAACGTCGTGAACACTGCGGCGTCGTCGCCGTAGGTCAGCGAGGTGTCGCCGTCCCGGATGGAGGCGTAGACGGTCTTCTTGTTGAACACGCCCGGATGCGTGCGTTCCAGGTGGTTGAGCGCCTCGGCCATCTGGCCGTTGCGCTTGCCCAGGCACAGCAGATCGCCTGGCCTGTTCGCGCTCATGAACTCCAGCGCCTCGTTGTAGGAGGCATACCGGATCGTCTGCGCGCGGTTGACGCCCACAACCGGCTTGTTCCACGCCTCGGCGAGCAGGGCGCCCAGCTCGGGGCCGATCCGGAATGACTGTGTGAACGGCAGCAGAGTAGCCTGCTGGGTGAACTCCCGCGTGAAACGCTGGACATCCAGCGTGGTGTCCGAGCGCACTTTCTGCGCGAGGTCCCCGACCAGTACGATCTGCATCTCCGGATTCAGCGACTTGATGTTCCGTAGCAGCTGTGCGTACTCCTCGGTGATGTCCTGGTACTCGTCGACCACGAGCAGGTCATATCTTGGGAAGCCTGTCGAAAGGCTGGTGAACGCCGTGTTGAAACGCCGGATCGACTCCCCAAGCCCGCACTGGATACCCGCCCTCACCAGCGATGGATAGACGATGCCGTGGTAGTTCTGCACTTTCGCGTGCTCAACCCGGCGTTGGGCGTCGGCTTTCAACAGTCTGCTGTATGTCAGGTAGAGCACCCGCCGATCTCGGCCCATCTGAGTGCATAACGCTTGGATCGCCGTGGTCTTGCCTGATCCCACTGTCGCGTCGACGATCACGTCCCGGCCGGCCCGCACCGCGTCGATCATCCGCTGTTGCTCGTCGCTGAGCCGCACAGGCGATGCGGGCTGCGACGCGGACGACCGCCTTTCCTGTCGGGCGGCCACGCCACGGACTTGATTCCCGCGTCGGCCAGATTTGGGGGTCAGGTTCGCCGCCGCGTCAAAATCCGGGCTGGCCGCCAAGTGCTTCCGCAACACCGCCTCGGCGTCAGCCCGATTCGCTGTCCGCAGCTCCAGCGGCAATATCGCGTTGCAGCGCGCCTGCAGCGCGCGGGTCGTGCGCTGCAGGCGCGCTGCCAGCGCATCCAGCTCGACCCCGCGACGAAGCCCGTCCAGCAATGTCGCCGTGTCCTCCTCGGACCAGGCTAATCCAGCACGGATCGGTACTGGACCGACCTGTTCCCCATGGCTGTGAGTAGTCACGTCAGCACACTATCCGGGCAGCCCGCCGCTCAGCCTTCATCCCCACGCCGCGCACGACACCTGACCGACAGGCGGACAGCGCCAGGCTCCCACCGTGGGCCTGCTGGCATCGTCATGATCGTGGTCGTCCGTGTGCGTCGCGGGTGGGGACGCCGCGTTCGCGGAGCTTGGTGAGTACGGTGGTGTGATCAACTTCCAGGTGCTCGCCGACTCGCGCGAGGGACCAGCCGAGGTTGTAGAGGTGGATCGCGTCGTCGACTTGTTCCGGGGACAGCCCGCGCCGCCGCATCGGGACCTCGTGGCGGTGGAGGATGTTGCTGACCGTCCGCCGTTCGATGCCGAACCGGGTACCCAGCTCGTACACCGTGGCTCCGGCCTGGTAGCCGGCGATGAGGTCCTGGACCTGGTCGGCGTCGAGTTGGCGTGCCCGTCGGGGTTTGGGTCGCTCGATGGGCGGCGGGGCCGGTTCGGTGGGGTCGGGTAGCTTCCGGAGCAGGGCCTCCAGGGCTTCTACCTGGGGTTTTGTGTTGTAGTAAGTTCCCCCAAGGTCCACTCGCGAGTGAGCGGGGTGTGGTCACGGAACGCGTGACCACACCCCGCTTGTCGTATTTTTTTGGGGCGACCCCAGACCCCACGGTGCGGCACCCTCTCGACGCAGTGTGGTCACGTCATTCGATGACATTGAGACAGCGGTCGATCATCGTGCTAATCGTGGCGCGGTTAGCTCTGGTGGCCAATTCTCGTTCTGACGACTGGTCTGACCGGCATTGTGATAGTGACGCACTTGGGTGACTGCCTGGGCGACGAGCGAGCGTTAGGCGCCGATCATGGCTTCGCCGCGCACTTCAAGATTTCGCTGCATGCTGCGGTGTCCGCTGGTGCCGCGGTGATATTGGCGATCGCCTACGGGCCATGGCTCCTGGCGCTGGGGCTGCTGGTGGTGCTGGTGGCATGGTCCCGGGTCGAACTCCGCGACCACACCACACCACAGGTCGTTAGCGGCGCAGCCCTCGGCCTCCTTACCGGAGGAACTGTCTACTGGTTGATCATGATTGCCGTCTGACTGTCCGGTATAGACCGGATGCGACACTGACGACATGGCCAGGAAGTACAGATATGCTGGTGAAATTCGTCACTCATCACATTTGTGAAGAGGCTTATCCGCGTTCCGCCTAGAACCTGCATTATGCGGGAAGCTCGAACTCGTTGTTCCTTACCCCGAGGAGAAAGACGTCCCATCCGTGGGTCGTGAAGCACAGGACATCGCTATCGCGGCGCTTGGAGTCACGTACCCCAACCACATCCCCGGAGAAGGCCACCTCCACGCAGCCAGCGTCACCACTACCTGAGGCCTTCCGAAACACCGCTGTGGCGAAACGATCGTCCGTCATCTCTGGTATCCCTTTCTACATAATCGGCGGGTCGACCGCCGGCCTCGAGCTGTGAACGCGAGTGGTGACGTAAGTTGTCAGTGGCACCGCGTGATGCAGCGCAACGTCTCGTCCGTAGCAGTACCGAACGATTGTGTCTGGAGCGTCTACCAGCTCGATCTGAAGTAGACCGCCGTCTGAGTCGTAGATCATGCGCCCGGCTCGGCGTGAGTCGAACAGCCAGTAGTCGTGATCGGGTAGATCTAGGGACGTGGCATGGTTGCGCGGCAAAATCCGTACGTCCTCACCGGCTTGGACGTTTGATGGGTATGCGCACGTCAGTTCGAACCACAAATAGTCAGTGAGCGGTTCCGTGACCACGTGGACACGTTCCATCCGCTTACCGGCCTGCTTGGCGCCGGTAACCAGGGTTTTCCATGGTTCGCGCCACCGTAGATCCTGTGGTTGGCCAGCTTGGAAGCGGTTGAACGGCTCTTCTTCGTTCGCTGCGACGTAGTAATCCAGCAGCTCCAGCCGGAACGCTGAGTGTTCGAACAGCTCAGCGAACCGGCGGCCGAACTCGTCAGCTGACAACACGGTCACTGTGCGTACCGTGCGCGACTGGGGGCGTTCTGGTCCACGGACGCAACGCTAGCCGCCAGGACGCGACTTGGGAAGACTTAATCAGGACTAGTCTGGCGAAATCGTGATTTACCTCGTTCGCGTCGAGCTGTTCAGACTAGGATGGAATGATCGTGATGGATGGAGGAACGAGCGGATGGCGCCACGTGTGAGTCCTGAGCATCGCCGACTGATGGAGGCGCTCAGAGATCTCCGCTGTCAGGCGGGTCTGTCCGGGGAGCAGTTTGGCCACACGCTCGGATGGTCACAGTCCAAGGTTTCAAAGATCGAGAATGGACGTACCAAACCATCAATCGACGACGTCACGACGTGGGTCAACAGGACCAATGCCGCACCAGAGTGGCGGACTGAACTTCTGGAACTGGCGCAGAGCGTTGCCAACGAAGCGCGGAGCTGGTCAACAGCACACGAAGCCGGACTCGCGGAACGGCAACGCGAGATCGCCGATGTCGAGGCCGCCACCGTGCATCTGCGCAATTTTCAACCCGCCATCGTCCCCGGCCTGCTCCAGACAGCCGACTATGCGCGCCGCGTGCTCACCCTTGCAGACGTATCCGGCCAGCGCGACATCCCAACTGCCGTCGCCAATCGACTGGAGCGGCAGACGGTCCTCTACAAACAGGACAAGCAATTTGACTTCGTCTTGGTTGAAGGCGCGTTGCGCTGGCGGCCTGGTCCAGACGAACTCATGCACGCCCAAATGGACCGGCTTCTGTCGCTGGAGACCCTGCCGAACGTCAGCCTCAGCGTGATCCCGTTCGACAGCGAGGCGACGTCGCTGTACCTCAACGGCTTCACGATCTTCGACGTGCCTGATGATCCGGCAGTGCTCGTCGAGACCCTCAGTCATGAGTTCTGGCTCAACGACACCAGCAACCTGACCAGCTACCGGCACGTCTTCGACGACCTCAGTGAGGCTGCTGTAACTGGCCAGCGTGCTCATGAGCTGATCCGATCCGCCATGTCGCCTGGCCTACGCCGATAACGCACGGTGCCCGTCGCGTGCTCGCGACAGTGTCTTTGACATGGTTCCCCTTGCTCTTCGAATTACCACTAGTCTCACACTTAGGACTAGTCCGTTGACATGAGACTAGTCTTGCCTTTAGTCTTCTAGTGCCAAGCGCGGGCGTTGGTCCCCGGCGGTCCCTGCCGGAATGTCAGGAGGGCACTGATGACGGCGAACGACTCACCGACCGGGCCTGCTTGTCTGCCGCCTCAGCTGCGGCTGTTTACGACGTGGTTCACGAGCATGGTTGACCGGAGGGATCATGCGGTCACGGATGAGGAGTTCGCTCTTCGTCGGCCGGAGCCGCGGGGTCTGTGTGGCACCGTGCTGCTGCTTGCCCCGCTGACTGCCCCGAACGGTGAGTGCTGTCCTCGCTGCATTGCTGTCCTCCAAGCTCACGACCGTCTGCACAACGCGGATCGTCGTGATCAATCTCGATGGTGTGCCCGCCTGCTGGCATGGCTTACCCATCGCGTTCCCCAGTCTCCGGTCGTCCCGAGTCAGCGCGCCGGCGCTCGTGACGACCGGATTCCACTCCCGGTGAGCGCGGCGGTTTTCCCGGCCGCTGTGCCCACCGGGATCCAGTCGGGCCCGCAGTCGTGATCCTCGGTTGGGTGTGGCCCCTGCTGGCGATGTTCGCGCCTGTGGTTGTGGGTGCGGGGTGGTTGCGTCGCAGTTGGCACGGCGAGAGGCGCCGCGCCCGCGTCGCCGCACGGGTGCAGGCCCGCTATGGAGGCACCGCGCCGACACAACCGTCCGTTGCTGCTGCCGTGACGTGGCGCCGCTGCCGTCCTCGTCCGGGTGAGCAGGACTTGTGGCGCTGGCCGGAAAACGACTACGTCTTCCCGGTTCGCCCGGTGCGGCCGTATGTGGTGTGCACGCTGCGGACCGATCCGCTGTCGGCCGCGGCCCTTGAGGAGCAGCGGCGTCGTGATCTGTGGCCGTCGTATGCCGGGGATCTGGCAGGCACATGGTGACCGGCGACCCCGACGACTGGCCGATCGGCATGGATTGGGCTCCGGTCGACGTGGACATGCGCCGAGCCAGTGCCGCCCGGATGTATGACTACTACTTGGGGGGCTGTTGCCACTTCGCGGTGGACCGGGCCAAAGCCAAGGAGGTGTTGGCGGTCCTGCCCCAGGCCAGGGTGTTCGCCCGGGAGAACCGGGCGTTCCTCCGGCGTGCTGTGCGTTACTGCCTCAGCCAGGGGGTTCGCCAGTTTCTGGACTTGGGTGCGGGGCTGCCCACGATGGGAGCCACCCACCAGATCGCCGACCATGCCGTGCCGGGCTGTCGTGTGGTGTATGTGGACAGCGACCCGGTTGCGATCTGCTACGGACGGCTGATCCTGGAGGGAAACCCGAACGTAGCTTGTGTTCTGGCTGACATCACGCGGCCCGAACAGGTGCTGGCGCATCCAGACACTCTGCGACTGCTGGATGTCACTGCCCCGGTCGCGGTGATCATGTGCGCGGTGCTGCACTTCGTACCGGATGACACCAACCCCAAGCGGTTGATCGCCACCTACCGGGATGCCGTGCCCGCAGGCAGCTATCTGGTGCTGTCCCATGCGACGCCGGCCTCGGACTATTCGGCGGGTCTGGGCCAGGCTTTGCAGGTTTATCAGCGCACCCAGACTCCGGGGCATCTGCGCACTCGCGAGCAGATCAATGCGCTGGTTGGCGTGTTTGGTGAGCCGGTTCCGCCCGGTGTGGTGCATCCGCCGGCATGGCACCCGGAACAGCCCAGCGACGTCGCCGACCATTCCGCGTCCCTGGCCTACGCCGCCATTGCACGACATGCTGATCGGCAGACGCAGAACGGCATCCGCTAGCAGTCCTAGTAATCGCCTAATCACTTCTAGCTCAGGGAGTGTGTGATGGACGAGGTGCGGTTCGCCTGGTTGGAGATCACCGGCCGCTGCCAACTCCGCTGCAGTCGCTGCTATGCCGACTCGGGCCCCGACGGATCAGCGGGGCTGATGAACCCCGAGGACTGGATGCGGGTCATCGACCAGATCAGCGGCATGGGTGGACGGATGGTGCAGTTCATCGGCGGCGAGCCGACCACCCACCCGGCCCTGTCCACCCTGATCGACCATGCCCTCGAGCACGACATGGGAGTCGAGGTGTTCAGCAACCTGGTCGCCGTGCCGAACAAGATGTGGGAGGTTCTTGCGCGCCCTGGCGTGCGACTTGCGACTAGCTACTACTCCGACGACGCTACCGAGCATGATGCGATCACCGGGCGCCACGGCAGCCATACCCGGACCAGGGCCAACATCGTCACGGCAGTCCACCGCGAGATTCCACTGCGGGTCGGCGTGATCGATGTTCTTGACGGCCAGCGGGTTGAGCAGGCTCTCACCGAGCTGGCGATGCTGGAGGTGACCGAGGTTGGCCTCGATCGTGTTCGTGCAGTCGGCCGCGGCACCCACACTAAGCCTCGATCCACCGACGGTCTGGCGGCCGTTGGGTGTCATAGACAGGACAGTGCCCTCTGAGCTGCAATGATTGCTGTTGTCGAGGCAACAATCATCCAGTTCGAGAGGGCACTTCGAGTGCAAGTTTCGCACAGGTTCGC
>JAFAZC010000187.1 GCA_019239965.1 Kutzneria sp.
TACGGGCTTTCCGGCGTTGGCCGGCCGATCCTGATGGTTCTGGCACGCCACCATTGTCCTACCAGGCAAGGCGAATCACCCGCAACGACTCACCCTATTACCGAAAGCTCTTCAATCCCACTCACGCACACATCATGCCGGACATCAGCAATCCGCTACGACTGTGACACCCGTGACCGCGAACCGGTGTGAGACGGCCGCGCCGATTCCTTGGCGCCACCGGTGATGAGCAGGTCCTGGCCGCGTATCACGCCTCCGCGAGGGGCACGATCCGCACGCCCTGGAACCGCAACCCGTTGCGGCGCAGGAAGGCCCGGGCGTACCAGCGCTGGACGACCATCAGGACGAGCAGGGTCACCGCGAGCAGTCCGTCGTCGAGGGCCGGCACGGCGTCGACCGGCATCAGTAACGCGATGGCCACGCGCAGTCCTGCGTCGGCGAGGCAGAGGATTCCCCAGATCATGCTGACTCGCCGCAACAGTGTGCGGAAGTGCGAGAAACTCTCCCAGTTCTGTGACCAGGCGCGTTGCCTGCGCTCGTCGAACATGACCCGGCCGGCCTCGTACAGGAACGGGCGCCGGGTGAGCAGGCTGGCGAGCAGGAACACGCCGAGGGCGACCATCAATAACGCGCCGCGCAACAGCAACGCCCGGGGGCTGCCGCTGATGAACGAGGAGACGACGGTCACCGCCATGGCGCCGAGCACGAACAGTCGAACCCCGGAGACCCGCGATCGACCTCCTCCGGAGGCGTGTGGTTTGGCCGCGAAACCGCGAATCGAACCGAGAGCCGGAATGGCACCACCGGCCAGCAACGCCACGAACTGGTTCGCGCCCAACCAGCGCAAGCCGTAGAACAGCACCAACGGAGCCAGGATCTCGACCAGCATGACCCGGCTCAGTGCCATACGCGCGGCACGGTCGGTTCGGTCGGTCATGGTGGTTCTGCCAGGCATGCGAATCAACTCCCCTGGGTTGCGAGTGTGAAGGTGGCGACGACCTCGCGGGTATAGGCGTCGAAGTCGAAATCGGGTTCCTCGCGAAGGCGCCGTCCCGCTCCGTCGATCGCGCCGCGGATCATGATCGCCATCGAGCGGGTGTCGAAGTTGCGGAACTCGCCGCTGGCCTGACCCTGTGAGAGCAGTTTCTCCAGACTCTGCACGCTGATCTGCTGTGCACTGGTCGACGTGTAGGCCTGGTTGGCCTCGTTGCGCAGGTGCGGGCCGATTTCGGTCAGCGCGGCGATTTCCTTGGGGTGTTCGCGCAGGAACCGGAGGTTGGCCTCCAGGTAGGCGCGCAGCCGGCCCTCGTCGGTGTCCGCCGCGAGCACGTGTTCGTTGATGTACTTGGCGCCCGCCGTGAACACCTCGGTGAGGATCTGGTGGATCAGATCACTCTTGTCGGCGAAGTGGTAGGAGATCATGCGCGGGCTGCTCAACCCGGCTCGTTGGGTGATCTGCGCGAAAGACGCGTTGGCATAGCCGAGATCCGCGATCGTGTCGATGGCGGCCTGCACGATCTGTGCACGCCGCGCTTCGTTGGTGAATGTCCTGCCCATCGCCCTACCTCGAGTTTATCTACGTGAATCAAAGTTACCACATTCAGATCACGCATGCCGGTGGTCGGTCTGGACCTGATGTGGTGGCGAGCACTACGGCCGCGGATGGCCTGGGGCAGTTCGGCCAGACCGGCAACCGCCCCACATCGGAGCCGCTCACTGTTCAGCTCGCCGCGGGTGCCAGCGCCGGCGATCCCCGGCGGTCGAGATCCGGCTGGATACTAGAGCCGGACCGCGAGCATCGCGAGCAATCCGGCTCCGAAGGACCAGGTGAAACGGCCAAGGCCCATAATGAACGCAATCGAGAGGTGCATCACGAACGCGGCGGCGGCCCAGACGACGAACGGCCATCCCCCGACGGCGAGGAACAGCGGGCACGACACCTCGAGCAGCATCGTTCCCCATGCCGCCAGCCATGGCAGGGCGGGGCGGTCGAGAAGCTGCCAGGCGATCCCTCGGGTGCCCACTCGCGGCGAATTGCAGATCAGGGCGATCTGCCGTCCCGTCCGCCACGCACGCAACCGCATTTTGGCGGCACCGCTCCACCAGTAGGCGAAGCAGACGTTGCCGGCGAGACACCATTCGACGACAAGGCGCATCCAGGCGGTGGGCATGAGCTGGAGCGTCCCCAGGCAGGTGAGCACGACGATCAGCATCAGGTCGGAACCGTCACCGAACGGCCTGAAGAAAACGACGAAGTAGAAGACAACGAGAACAGCGACGAACGCTCCACCAAGGAACAGAGAGTCAGGCCAGACGACGAAACTCAGGCCGAGAACACCAAAAAAGGCCGCGAGCAACTGGTTCGCGTGAACGGTCGCCAAGCTCAACCGTCTGTCGCCGCTGCGCCACAGCGCCAACCTGGGCAGCTCCTTGACCAGCTCGAACCCGACACAGGCCATGGAGACGCCGGCCATGCGCGCGCTCCACAGGAACAACTCGGGCAGCGACGTCACGGCTGCTCCTCCACAGGGCCGTCCGGCTCGAGAGTCTCACCGCGAGCGGCTTCCTCTCTCGACACGAACAAGGTTTTCGGCTTTTCCTGAGTCCAGAATCCCCGTGACGCCTCGATGCGGAACTGCACACTGTCCACCTGATCGGCCCGCGGCGACACGGCCGAGACCTCTGCCCGCACACGTTCGAGAACCCGTTGGTAGTCCAGCGAGTCGAACGCTCTCTGTTCACCGACCATTCCACCTTGCGCCAGGACGTTTCGGGTCAGTACCTGGGACGTCTGGTCGCTGCGGCGCTCGGGGCGCCAAATGAACGAGTACCACGTTCGGTCCGCCCGCAGCAGCTTCACCCAGTCTGTCCAGCCGCCTCGAACCTGCGCCCGCCACCAAATCTCGAGATCGAAGATGCCCGACCGCTGCGCGAAGAAGCCCCAGTGTGGAACTCTCAGCCGAAATGTCCGGCCGCCAAGGCGTATCCAGGTCGTCGCACGCCGGATCGGCGGGCAGTAGCTCATCAGAATGACCAGCGTATAGCCGACTATGAGCACCAGAAGAACGTAACCAACCACGTACCGGATCATCACTGGTCTAGTCACGCTCCCGGCTGGCCGTGGCCGTCGACACGGGACGTATGCTGTCGGCGTGCGATCGGCCGCCGTACGCCAACTCGCCATTGGCCATCACCAAGGTGCGGTCGCACGCGCGCAGCACCGTGTCGCTGTGGGCGATGACGACACGAGTGCACGACAGCGACCTCAACGCCTCGAGGACGACTGTTTCCGTGCCAGGGTCGAGATGACTGGTCGGTTCATCGCCGATGAGCAGCCCTGGTGAGCCCAACAGCGCCCGGGCGATGGCAAGCCGCTGTCGCTGGCCGCCCGAAAGATGGATACCCCGGTTGCCGATCGGCGTGTCCAGCCCGAGCGGCATCTTCTCGACATCGCCGCGAAGCGCCACCGTCTCCAGCACGTCCCACACCGCGCTGTCAGCGATGTTCTGGCGCCAGGCTAGGACGTTGTCGCGGACTGTACCCGTGAACAGCTCGGGGTCCTGCGGAATGTACGCACGCCGTATCTCGCCATATCCCGGGTCGCGTCCTTCGCCCACCGCCTGCCTGACGAGCCGCCCCGCCGTAGGTTCGTAGAGGCCGAGAAGCACGTTCGCCAACGTGGTCTTGCCACAGCCGGTGGGTCCGCCGAGCCCGACCATGTCACCGGGCTCGATTGTCAATGACAGGCCGCGCAGCACATCGTCCGAGCCCTCGTCGTATCGAAAGCAGACGTCATCCAAGACAATTCTGGCCCGCATCGACACGATCGGCCCGTCGTTCCGGGTGATCCTACGCCGAGGCGGAGGCGTCTCCTCACGACTCTCGGTCTCCAACTCGATGATGTCGGAGAGTCGTTCCAGATGCGCCCTGATCAGATAGATGTCCTGCATACTGCCCGTCAGCCGGCCTACGTTGCCGAGGAAGATTCCGGTCAATGTCACCATCGCGAACACGGCGCCCAACTGGATCAGCCCATCGGCATACAACGCCGCGCCCGCGAAGACGACCAGGACCGGAATCGCCACCTGGATCACCGTCGCTCCCGACAGCGACCACTGAATACGCGAATCCCTCCGCAGGCCGGAAGCCAGCGACTTGGAAAATGCGGCCATCCACTGGTTCGTCACGTCGGACTCGAGGTTCATCGACTTGATGATGGCGTAGTTGCTTGTGGCGTCTATGGACTGCATAGCCAGTTCGGAGTCTGCCCGAAGAGACTCCCGCTGAGCGCTCTCTATCCTGGTGCCAAAAAATCGGCTCAGGGCAACAAGAAGAAGGGCGCCGGCAATCGGCAGCGTGGTCAGGTAGCCTGAGGTCGCGGCCAGCGCCACCAAGTAGATTATCGTCAGCGGAAGGAACAGGCCTCCCGACAGCAGGAGCGATGTCAGCGACTTCTGCAAAGCGGTGTTCGACGCGATTCGAGACATCACGTCGCCTGTCGCACGCGCTTCCAGGAACGCGAAGTCCCTGGACAGTAGGCTGCGCACGAAGGTGGCCATGAGCCGCAGATCGATGCGTGTCTTCAGCCGCAGCACCAGGCCCGACTGGAGGAGCGAGCTCAGGAACTGAATAGCCAAGCATCCCGCCGTGATGGCCAGGAACAGCGGGGGTGCACCAAATTCCGTCGTAGGCTGGATCACTTGGTCGACCGTTCGCTGGATCAAGGCGGCGGGAACCAACGTGGCCACCGTCATCAGCGCTGTCGCGCTAACCAGTTGCAGGCGAAGCCCCCGAAGGCTTCGCCAGATCAGGCCCGACAGAGCGAACTGGCTCGGCTGGAACGAGTCGCGGATCGGGCCACCGCGCGCGAACACCACAATTGCGCCGATGTCGCGCTCCGTGAGCTTGTCGAGCCGGATACGGTGCTTCCCCATCCGAGGATCAACGATGATCACATGATGTCGGCTAATCGCGGTGACCACGACAAAATGATTGCCGTCGACATGCAGTACCGCGGGCAGATCCGTACCGCGGAGGACCGTCCCCAGGTCGTCTCCGATTCCGAATGCCCGAGCCCGGAGTCCGTTGGCCGACGCGGTGCGGATCAGATGGGCGATGGAGACCCCATTGCGTCCGGACGACAGGGCATCCCGCCAGAACTTGAGCGAGCCGGCTCCGCCGTTCGCCGAGCTGATCATGGCCAGGCATGCCGCACCACAATCGGTCTCGGCCATCTGCAACACGGTACGCGGTTTGCCCATGTCACCAATCCCGTCACGCGTGCGCCGCGAAGAATACTACCGTCACGAATGCGCAGACTCCCAATACGGCCATGCATGCGGCCAGCACGAGCCACAACAGACGAAGGGATCGCCCGTCGGCGAGGCCGCTCATCGCTTCCGGCTCCCAGCGGTGTGCCTCCCTCTCGGCGGCGAGAAATGCGTCGCCGCGTGTTCTCCTCATGTTGCCCTGCCTTTGTCGCTCATGGGGGGCATGCCTGTTCGAACCGGCGCGTCGAGGATCAGGAGGTTCGGCACACTGTCGGGCTCGAGATAGCGCAGGAGCCCGTATCCGATGCCCGCCATGCCGGCCATCAGTCCGGGCGAGGGAAGGTCTCCGGGGAATCCCGTCAGCCAGCCAGTCGTTCTTCCGGCGGTGACCGCTCCGGTGAACAAACGGGTGCTCATATCGGCACTGCCGGGATTGGTTCCTACGGCTCTGAACAGCTCGACAGCTCCCATCGCGCCGTGACACAGACAATGGTTCCTGCCAAAGCCTCGGGGTCTGGTCACTCGAGTCGCCAGCTCGATCTCGTCGGCGAGCAGTCTCAGTTCCGACTTCGAGACATTCCCGTCGCCCTGTCCGCGGATGAGCTCTGCGATCGCCGCTCGCGAAAGCCCGATTCCCACGGCTCCCCGGCACCAGCTCTCGTTCTTGCCGCGCTGCGTGTCCGGGTTGTCCGCGTCATCGAGCAGGACGTCCTTCCAGCCACGCTCGTCCCAGTAGCATTGCGAGCGCTCAGCCTCCAGTACGACAGCCACCGCGGCCCGCGAGTCCGTATGCGGAAACAGGACAGCCCCGCGTTGAAAGGCCAACGCCGGGCCGGACAGACCGTGCGCCATACCCGCAGGGATCTGTTCGTGGCGGAGCACGGGCTCCAGCCGGTCCGCGGTCGTCTCCAGGGCGTTGCGTGCGGCTCGCTCGAACGTGTCCCCGCCAACCCTCAGAGCAAGGGCACTGGTCAGTGCCGCCACGCCGGACGCGCCGTCGATGACATCCCAGCCAGGCATGTGCTCCGTACCCTGGTCGAGCTGCGCTGCCATGTCTCGCGCCCAGGCGAGAAGTCGATGATCTCCTTTGCTCGCACCGAGACAAGCCGCCACATAAACGCTGCCCCACAATCCGTCGAACGCACCGAGCCTTCGCTGCCGAGCGAGGGTGGGTACGGAGAAGCGGTCGAGAGCGCGTTCGACTTCAGCCACCATGGCCCGCTCGAGTTCGTCCGCGAAGCGACTTCGCTCGCCAGCCACGAGGTCGAAGTAGCCAGCGAACAACGCGATTCCGGCGAGCCCGTCATAGAACTTCGCCGACGTGTTCGGCACGACGCTGTACCACTTGCCGTCATGGCCGTTGGTCGTCAGCCACCACACTCCGGGTGAGTGCCGTCGGATCGCGCTGCAGTCCAGGGCGTCTCGGATCGACCTCGCCATGTCAAGTACGTCGCTCCTGTCGACCGGGGCGTCGACCTCGACGGGTGCGTAGCTGGTGGTGGCACGGGCATTCGGTGGAATAAAAGGAATACCCAGGGTGACTCTGATGATTTCCCGTTGGAGGGCGAGGTCCTCGGTCGACAGGTCGGCGATCCGCTGTTTCACCAGCTCGAAGCCGCTGCGCGTGAAGACCCCGTCGATCCGCTGTCGCCCCGCGACAAGGTCGACCCCTGACGCGGCACCCTCGAAGCTGGGGATGCACCCTGTCAGGAGCGCGTGTCGTTCCGCCTGGAAGACTCCCACAGCGGCGGGGCGGTCGTCACTGTCCAGCGGCCACAGGGTATTGATGACCTCGTCCTGTTTCATCCCACACTGTGCCGCGTCTGGATGGCCGAGCTCCCACAGTATTTTCCCGTAGAACGACGTTCCTCTGAAGAGATGGCGCACGCGGCAGGACGCGAAACCGGCCAACGGTCCGCTGTCGTCGTTCAGTAGTTCCTGGGTCGTCAGGAATCGCTTGTAGACGCTCGTGAAACCGTCGAGAAGGTGACTCTCGTAACCCGCGGTGGGCACCGACGCGCCATGGCGGCCAGGGAGATGCTCCGGCAGTGACGCGGGCACCTCCGAGAACGAGAAGTATGCCGCACCCGTGTCGTCGAACCCGAGCGTGCGACGCATCTTCGGAGGCTGGCGGTCCCCGAAGCAGCCCAGGATGGAGTAGTCGACGCGACCGTTCTTGGCATCACGGTCGATGCTGTTCGGCAGGATCCCGGAGTGGAGCACGGTGCCCTTGTAGGGATCTTCCGGCTCGTTCCTGTCGCTGACCGTCGCCCAGTCGGAGGCGCTGAAGGCGCACTCCGGATCGACGATGACCGGGGCCTGTCCGTCGCAGATGATGTTCTCGAAATGAAGATCGGTTGCCCGCAGGACGTAGGCCACGGCGACGAGGCCGCCCATTCGCCGATAAAAGGAGGCAACGCTGTGATCGGAATCGGACTCCTGCCAACGTACAAAGGCTTGCCAGCCGTACGAGCCGCGGTCCAGTGACGGGGGAACACGGGGCGCCACACCGAAGTCGGACTCTTCCAACCAGTCGAGGAGTTTGGCGAGCTGAACCTCCAGAGCCATCCCTCGGGGCTTGTAGACCACCGCGGCGTCGTCATCGAACTCGAGCGCCAGCACGGCCCCGTGCTGGTGGAGGTCGCCAAGAGCCTTCACGCCGATCAGCTCGGCGGAGTCCGAGATACCGAGCTGCGCCAGTAGGCGCCGATCCGCCAGTAGGCGCTCGATCATGAGACCAAGTGTCGAGACACAGTTGGCGAGGAGATGAGTCACCTGGCGGACCAGCGCCGGATACCGCTCCATGAAGCCGACCGCCGCCACTCGGTGTCCGTACTGCAACGTCAGGCTGGCACAGGCACGCTCGTCGGCGTCGACGTGGTCGCCTGCCGACGACGGGCTCCCGGCGGCGTTCGCGTCGAGAGAGTGCGCGACCGACCTGGCTGCGATCGTCTTGAGCGTGGAACTCATGCTGGCCAGATAACCGGACACGATCGTTTCAGACACGGTGTCGGGAGCGACAGCGTCGTTGAGCGGACGACACTGTTGTCGCATGAGTTCGGCGGCGGCACACAGCAGAGGCCAGAACGGAACCAGTGACCACATCTCTGGACTCGTGATCAACCAAGGCAATCGCGAGTCATCAATGGTGTCGGGCGAGTCCGCCACCCCCATCTGGTGCCGAATTCTGTTCTCGACCGATTCAGGGTTCGACGAGTACGAGAATGTGCCCCCCACGGGAAGCGTCAACCGAAGATCCAGGGCGTGCGCGTCCACGTCTCGAAAAGGCGGCAGTTCGCTCCACGCTTGCCTGAGCTCCCGCAGTGGCGTGTCGTGCCGCTCAATCGGTTCAGGCGGCGGCTCACACGGCGTCACATTGGCGACGCAAAAACAACCCGACGTGGTTTCCGGCGATGCAACCGGGTCGGTCGGAAGCGGGCAAGCCATGACCACCCCACACCTTGTCGACGTCGAGCACAGGCAGGGGCGCCACCTGTGTCGTACCCGTGGGCCAGCACAGGAAGCGCCCCTAGATCACGCTCAGTAAATCACAGAAAATCAGGCACAGCAGGTCCAGGCCGTCGGGTTGGTGCGGCCGCCCGGAGGGTCAATGTGACAATCGAAGCTGATGGCCTCGTCGACGCTGTCCGCCGCGCCACCGGAAAGGGCTTCGAGGTAGATCTCGTCGAGTTGCAACGCCCCCGCTGGCGCGGACGGCATCTTGTCGTAACCAGCCGAACGCGGCGTACGGTTACGCCACGCGTCCGCCATTTTCCCCATAAACACGTTGCCTCCGTGATAAATACAGTTCTTATTGAGCCGCGGTCTGCTCAGCTCAAAATTGAAATGCCCGCCGCCTCATAGTCATGGCGCGAGAAACCCCCCTCGGCCCGACCAGCACCACACTCATGCCACAGTGCCCTGTTTTCAACCGCAGGCATGGGATACTGCTCGAATGCAGCTACAAGGTAAACCATGAACTGGGGAGGCGCAAGATGTCCGCGACATCGTTCCAAGCCGTCGAGTGAACCGTGAACTCAGACGAGTGTGTGCACATTGCGGTCATCTGATTACTCTGGGCTGCGAAGATGCCTCCCACATGATCTTTCCCGCCTGCTCCGTGCCTGCCGTTAACCGTTTTTTAGGAGAATGGACCGAAGATTTTCATTCGAAGCCGGGGCGAGCTCAACGGAACGCGATTGCGAACAAGATTCATATTGAGGAATCGTGCTCAAGGCTCGCGGATCGAGCTCAGAAGCCGACAGAACGCGCATGCGCCCGAGTGATCGACTGGGGTAGGCCCTCAGGCCATGGCGGCGAGGTCGCGCCCGTATCCGAGTGCCGGGCCGGCCGGATCCAGGCAGCGGCCTTCATTCGCTGTGCAGCGGAATCCGTATGTTACTCAGGCCCGGCACCACGGAAACCTCCGTTCCTGCCGGGTATCGCAGCGTGTAGTCCCGGTCGGTCACGAAAAGCAGCACCCCCAGCCGGTGGCCGGCCTTCAGCTGGTACTGACGTGGCTGCATGGTCCAGTGAAAGGTGTAGGTCCGACCCGACGCGACCGGATCGGTGACACTCGCCGACACGCGGTTGCGCACATCCATCCAGCCCCGGCTCACCACCTGGTAGTCGCTGTCCGCAGTGACGTACTGGAAGCGCTGACGACAGCCCGAGTCCCCAGGAACGCTGTCGCCGAAGCACCACTGGTCCTGAGTGGACTCGAAGCCGGCGATCCGGTTGTCGCGCCCGTAATCCACGAGCAATGCGCTGAGGTACGGCGAACGTCCGTTGGTCGACGCCTGGACGGTGAGTTCCGGACTCCCGGAGACCCACGCGTCGTTCCGAAGTGGAGCGGACACGTAGAGCAAGCGGTTGGGGTCGGCCGCGTCCGCGCTGGCGACGAGCGAATCGGCCGTACGAGTCGGTTCGTCAACAAAGTTCTGAGGCTGTCCGAATCCGGCCACCGGCAACGGCGCGAGCACTCCCGGCTGGCCCGTTGTCCGGTTCGCGCCGAACCAGAACGTGACGTCACGAGTGCCGGGCTGCGGCCAGTCCTGATAGTCGGTCCATCTTCCGGGCGCGGTCTCGAAATGCACCGTCGGCTGGCTCATCACGTCGTTGTCGATCCCGTAGAGCCAGTGGTCGAACCACTTATGCACGACATCCAGCCAGGACTGCTCGGCAACGTCAAGCGGATCGTCGTGGCCTGCCTGATGCAGCCAGAGCTTGCGTGGGATGCCGTGTTGCCCCAAAGCCGTCCACAAATCGGCGAAGTTGCGGGGTTTGACGTTCCAGTCGTTCACTCCTGCGACCTGGAACACGCTGCCCTTGAAGGCACCGAGGTCCTTGCCGAAGTTGCGCTCGTCCCAGAACGCGTTGTAGTCGCCACTGACCCGGTCCATCGCGCTTTCCATCTCGTGGATCGGCTTCTCGCAGATTTCCGGGTTCTTCCTGGTGAGCACGATCTTCGCGTGGAGGTCGGCATCCTCCCCGACATACCCGCCCGGCGCTACCACAGCCCCATTCTCGCGGTAGTAGTCGTACCAGCTGGTGATGCCGGAGATGGACACGATCGTCTTGAGTCCTTCTACTCCGGTGCTGGCCACCGCGACGGGGAGCGTCCCGTCATAGCTCTTGCCGGCCATCGCCACGTTGCCGGTCGACCAGCTCGCCTTGACCTCCTTGCCGTCGGCGGTGAAGGCCTTTGCCTTGCCGGTCAACCACTCGACCACCGTCTTCATGCCGATCTTCTCGCCCTCGCCGATCGCACTGGGACAGCCGTCGGAATCGGCGGTGCCCAACGTGCTGGCGGCCAGCACGGCGTAGCCGCGGGCGACGAAGTAGTTGTCGTAGTACATCCGGTTGTAGTTCACGCCTGGCCACGGGCCGGTCGGCGGCGACCATGGTGCGAGAGCCGGCACGTCCGTGACGTCGGCAGGGTGGTACGGAGCGTCCAGAGTGCCGCCGTAGTACGGACTCGGCTCCACGATCACGGCGACTTTCAGGCCGGCGTCGGTCTCCTTGGGACGAGTCACGAAGACGGACAGCCTGTCCGGCTTGCCGTCACGATCGGTGTCCACCGGTGTCTGGACGTAGACCTTCTCTCGTACCGCCGTGGCGAAGTCGTACACCGGCTGGGTTTCCCCGTCACGGACGACAACCTGCCTGCTGGCGTCCACAGGCGCCGTATCGGCGGCGGCCATCGTCGATACGACAGAAACCGCGGCCAGCGTCAGAACCGTCAGCGTCCGCGCAGAACGCATCGCCTCGTCCTTTCGATCCGATCGACGGACACGTGTCCACTCTGACTCGAACGCCAACCAGCCGCAAGGTCTTCCCGACCTGTGGGCGTCCCGAGTTCGCGGTACCGCGCCGTCGGAAGATTGCGCCGAAAGTAGCTACCGGCGTCCGACGCGGGACTGAAGGATCCTCTGGTGGGGGTCAACGAGTCTGCTCGACCGGCTTGCCTCACCCCACTCCCTGCCCGTCCTCGAATCACCCTGCGGGTGCACCACAAGGTCGACCAACGTTCGCATCCGCCGGTGAAAGGATCGGAAATGTTCACCACTCGTCTGACCCGCGCGTTCGTCGCGTCGGCACTCGCCATCGCGGGCGCGGCTACCGGTTCCGCGGCGGCCGCGCCGGCTGGCTTCGCTCCGCACACGACGTTCGGCCACGGCTCCTCCAGCTTCGCCGGCGGCAACTGGGGCGGCTACGCCAGCCAGGGTGACTGGACCACGGCGACCGCCAGCTGGACCGAACCGTCGGTCACCTGCCGGTCCACCAACGACCTGTTCGCCCCGTGGGTAGGCATCGACGGCTACGGCTCCACCACCGTCGAGCAGACCGGTGTCGCCACCGACTGCTCCAGCGGCAGCCCGGTGTACCAAGCCTGGTATGAGATGTACCCGGCGCCGCCGTCCTACTACAGCAACCCGATCAGCGCCGGTGACCACTTCACCGCGACAGTGACCCGCACCGGCAACAGTTACAAGCTCGACATCACTGACACCACGAAGGGCTGGACACAGACCCACACCGAGTCACTTGCCGCACAACACTCCTCGGCCGAGGCGATCATCGAGTCGCCAACGGACTCGTATCCCGCCATCAACGGCGGCGTGACGTTCACCGGCGTCCGGTTCAACGGACAGGCGCTGGGCTCGACGAATCCGCAGGCGCTCGACGCCGACGACCAGAAGTCCGGCACGTTCCACCCCGGCCCGGTGAACGGGGACAGCTTCACCATCAGCCGGCAGTAGGGACACCGCGAAAGACCGGTGAGGGGCCGCACTCGCAGAGCAACGGGTTCGGCCCCTCACCGTCGGTACGGCAGCGGAACCAGATCGTCGGCGTGCACGACCTCACGGCGACGCTCGGGCGCGAGCTGCTGGCTGGAACGGCCAATCATGTCGGGCAGTTCCGCCGCGTCATAGGCCACCACCCCACGGGCCACGACCCTGCCAGTCAAGTCGGTGAGCTCCACCACGTCGCCGGCGTCGAAGATGCCGTCGACACCGGCGATGCCGGCCGCCAGCAGCGACCGCCGGTCGCGCGCCACGGCGGCCACCGCCCCGTCGTCGAGCCGGAGCCGGCCTGTCGCATCGGCGGCGTGGGCGAGCCAGAACCTTCTCGCGGACAGTCGGGCACCAGTGACCGCGAACGCGGTGCCGACCTCGGCGGTCCCCAGCGCACGCGCCGCGTCGGCCGCTCCGGCGAGCAGGACCGGTATTCCCGCCGAGGCGGCGAGCCGTGCCGCGGCGAGCTTCGACGCCATTCCTCCGGTGCCGATCCCGGACGCTCCCGGCGAGTGCACGTTTACCCCATCCACATCGACGTCGTTGGCGACTTCGGCGATCCGCCGAGCGTCACGACCGCGCGGATCGCCGTCGTACAGTCCGTCCACATCGGACAGCAGGATGAGCCCGTCCGCCCTGACGAGGTGGGCGACCAACGCGGCGAGCCGATCATTGTCACCGAACCGGATCTCGTCGGTGGCCACCGTGTCGTTCTCGTTGACCACCGGGACGACTCCGAGCGAGAGCAGCCGGGACAGTGTCCGCTGGGCGTTGCGGTAATGCGCGCGCCGCGCCACATCATCCGCGGTGAGCAGCACCTGGCCAACGGTCAGGTCGTACCGGGCGAAGGAGGCCGCGTAGGCATGGGCCAGCGCCAACTGGCCGACACTCGCCGCCGCCTGCTGACTGGCCAGGTCGCGTGGTCGCCGACGCAGTCCCAGCGGGGCGAGACCGGCCGCGATCGCACCCGAGGACACCAGAACGACCTGGCCTCCGCTGCCGCGTCGCGAGGCAACGGCGTCGACGAGGCGGTCGAGCCGGCCACCGTCAAGCCCACCGGCAGCCGTGGTCAGCGACGACGAGCCGACCTTGACCACTATGCACCGGGCACCCGCGACCGCGTGTCGCGTCTCGGACACGCCTACTCCTCCGGCTCGCCGCGCTCATCGTCACCGGCATCATCCCGGCTATCGTCGGAACCCGTTTGTCGGCGCGCCTTCTTGGCGGCTTTGCGCTCGGCGGCGCCGACTCGCGTGGACCGCCCCAGCCGGACGTCGTGACCGCGTCCGGTCATCAGCACCGCGACACCCGCGGGCGTCGACGGTTCCCAGTCGAAGGAGATCCCCCCGATGGTCACCTGGCATCCCGGCACCGCGCCGGCCTTGGCCAACGCCTCCTCCACGCCCAGCCGGGCAAGCCGATCGGCAAGATAGCCAACAGCTTCGTCGTTGGAGAACAGAGTCTGGCGCACCCATCGTTCGGGACGTTCGCCCCACACGATGAATCCGCCCTCCTGCTCGGGGTCGGGCTGTACGGTGAACCCGGCGTCGTCGACAGCGGCGGGCCGCAGCACGATCCTGGTCGGCTCCAGGATGGGTTGGGCGGCGCGGTGCTCTTCGACAGCCCTGGCCATCGCGAATGTGAGCTCTCGCAGCCCTTCCCGGCTCGCGGTGGACACCTCGAACACGGGCAGGCCCCGCGCCCGGAGGTCCGGACGAACCAACACCGCCAACTCCCTCGCGTCGGGCACGTCCATCTTGTTGAGCACGATGATTCTCGGCCGCGAAGCCAGCTCCTCGCCGAGTGACGGCGTGTAGTTGGCCAACTCCCGCTCCAGTGCGTCCACATCGGACAGTGGATCGCGACCGGGTTCGAAGGTCGCGCAGTCCACCACGTGTACGAGCACCGCACAGCGTTCGATGTGACGGAGGAAGTCCAATCCAAGGCCCTTGCCCTCGCTGGCGCCCGGAATCAGGCCGGGCACGTCCGCGACGGTGAAGACCGTCTCCCCAGCGGTGACCACCCCCAGGTTGGGCGCGAGCGTGGTGAAGGGGTAGTCGGCGATCTTCGGCCGGGCCGAGGACAGCACAGAGATCAGGGAAGACTTGCCCGCGGAGGGGAATCCGACGAGCCCGACGTCGGCGACGGACTTCAGCTCGAGTACCAGGTCCCTCGTCTCTCCTGGTTCACCGAGCAGGGCGAAGCCGGGGGCGCGACGAGCCCGGGAGGCCAGCGCCGCGTTGCCGAGGCCCCCTCGGCCGCCTCGCGCGGCGACCATCGTGGTCCCCTGCCCCACCAGATCGGCGAGCACGGCGCCGTCCGGGTCGAGGACCACCGTGCCGTCGGGCACTGACAGTCGCAGCTCGCTGCCGTCCGCGCCGTCACGGTTGGCACCCTGCCCCTGCCTGCCGTTGGTGGCACGGGCGTGCGGGCGGAAATGGAAGTCGAGCAGAGTGTGCACGTTGGGATCCACGACGAGGACGACGTCGCCGCCTCGACCGCCATTGCCGCCATCGGGACCGCCGAGGGGCTTGAACTTCTCCCGGTGCACCGAGGTACAGCCGTTGCCTCCGTTGCCGGCGGCCACGTGGATCGTCACTCGGTCAACGAAGCGGGACACGAGGTTTCCTTAGCGGTCAAGGACGCACCGTGGGCCGGAACAGTCGTGGGAGGAAAAACAAACGACGTGTGTCCGCTGAGGGAGCGGACACACGTCGTCGGAAGTTCGCTCGTCAGGCGACGGAGGCCGCTGGCTGCGTCGGGACGATGTTCACGGTCTTGCGACCGCGTTTGACACCGAATTGGACGGCACCGGCCTGCAGCGCGAACAGCGTGTCGTCCTTGCCGCGGCCGACGTTCACCCCGGGGTGGAACTTGGTGCCGCGCTGACGGACCAGAATCTCACCGGCCTTGACGACCTGGCCGCCGTACCGCTTGACCCCAAGGTACTGCGGGTTGGAATCGCGGCCGTTGCGGGAGCTGGACGCACCTTTCTTGTGTGCCATGGCTGGTCAGGTCCTCACTTGTCGATGCCGACGACCTCGACGCGGGTCAGCCGCTGGCGGTGACCCTGGCGCTTGTGGTAGCCGGTCTTGTTCTTGAACTTGTGGATTCGGATCTTGGGGCCCTTGGTGTGCTCGACGACCTTGCCGGTCACCGAGACCTTGCCCAGGGAGTCAGCGTCAGCGATGACCTCGCTGCCGTCGACGACGAGCAACGGCGCGAAGCTGACCTCGGCGCCCGGCTCGCCGTCGAGCTTCTCGACCTGGACGACGTCGCCGACGGCCACCTTGTACTGCTTGCCACCGGTCTTGACGATCGCGTACATCGGGAGGGAAGTCTCCTGCTACTCGACAGTGACGGCACACGCATACCCGAACCGGAAAAGCCCCGAGGAAAGTGGCGCCAACGGAATCGGCGCCGGGAATCGAGCTGGCCCGGGTTCGCGCACCACAGGACCCACCGGCTGTGGGCCAGTCATGAGATTACGGGCCGGGTGCCGGGAAGGTCAAACCGGCCTCATCTCACCGAGGTGGCGGGCGGCTCGGCTGTCATCCCGGCACCCTGTCCTCACTCGCCACTGACCGGCGGGCCCGCCGGTCGGGAGGCGACCCGGCGCGTACGCCGGCTGGGGGACGACCCCGACGGGCCGCTGGCCGGCGCGGGGTGGTGGCCGTTGTTCTCGGTCACCGTCTGGACGGGGACCTCGTACGGTACGGAGACCTCCGAGACACCGCCCACTCCAAGCGCGGCCACAGCGGCGGGCGGCGGCTCGTGCCGTCGTTCGGGCTCTGCCTCGGCGCCGGCCCTGTCCACCGCACTGTCCGGCACCGCACTGTCCGGCACCGCGGCGGGCGCAGGGTCTGGCTGATCGGCCGCGTCGGCCCTGTGCTGCTGCTTCCTGCCGTTGGTCGAACCGCCGCCGGTCTCGGTGTGCGGATGATCGACCGACACCACCACGCCCCGCCCCCTGCAGTGTTCGCAGGGGGTGCTGAATGCTTCGAGTAGACCGGTGCCGACCCTCTTGCGGGTCATCTGGACCAGTCCGAGCGAGGTCACCTCGGCTACCTGATGGCGGGTGCGGTCCCTGCCGAGGCACTCAGTCAGCCGACGCAGCACGAGGTCCCGATTGGACTCGAGGACCATATCGATGAAGTCGATCACGATGATGCCGCCGATGTCGCGCAGTCTCAGCTGCCGGACGATCTCCTCGGCCGCCTCCAGGTTGTTCCTGGTGACCGTCTCCTCGAGGTTGCCACCTGATCCAGTGAACTTGCCCGTGTTGACGTCGATCACGGTCATCGCCTCGGTGCGGTCGATGACCAGGTAGCCGCCGGAGGGCAGCCACACCTTTCTGTCCAGCGCCTTGGTGATCTGCTCGTCGATCCGCTGCTCGACGAAGACGTCGCTGGTGCCGACGTGGCGGTGTAGCCGACCGGCCAGGTCGGGCGCGACGTGGCGGACGTAGGCCTCGATGGTGTCCCAGGCGTCGGCGCCCTGCACGAGGAGTGCGGCGAAGTCCTCGGTGAACAGGTCGCGCACCACCTTGATCAACAGATCGGGCTCCTCGTAGAGCAGCTGGGGCGCGGTGTTCTTGTGTCCGCCGGCTGCCTTGGCCTTCTCCTTGATGACATCCCACTGCGCCCGCAGCCGGTGCACGTCCCGACCGAGTTCGTCCTCGGGGATCCCCTCGGAGGCGGTTCGGATGATCACGCCGGCGTCCTCGGAGACGATGCGCTTGAGAATGTCCTTGAGCCGCCGCCGCTCGGTATCCGGCAATTTGCGGCTGATGCCGGTGGCGCCGCCGCCGGGGACGTAGACGAGGAACCGGCCGGGCAGGCTGATCTGAGTGGTCAGCCGGGCACCCTTGTGACCGACGGGGTCCTTGGTGACCTGGACGAGCACGTTGTCCCCGGTGGCGAGTGCCTGCTCGATCTTGCGGGCCTTGCCCTCCAGGCCGGCGGAATCCCAGTCGACCTCGCCCGCGTACAGCACGGCGTTGCGGCCACGGCCGATGTCGACGAAGGCCGCCTCCATACTGGGCAGCACGTTCTGCACCCTGCCGAGATAGACGTTGCCCACGAGGGAGCTGCTACCCGCGGAGGTCACGAAGTGCTCGACGAGCACACCGTCCTCCAGCACCGCGATCTGGGTTCGGTCGCCGCGCTCGCGCACGACCATCGTCCGCTCGACGGCCTCCCTTCGTGCGAGGAACTCCGCCTCGGACAGGATCGGGACCCGACGTCTTCCGGCCTCCCTGCCGTCCCTGCGGCGTTGACGCTTGGCTTCCAGACGGGTGGAACCGCGGACGCTGCGGACCTCGCTCTGGGCCGCGCCCACCTCGTCGCGATCATTCTCCTCCCGCGCCGGCGCCGTCCTGACATGCACGACGGTGTTCGGCGGATCGTCCTCACTGGCCACCGGCTCGTCGGCATCACCGCTCTTGCGGCGGCGGCGGCGCCTGCGGCGGCGACTGCCACCGCCCTGGTCCTCCTCGGCGACGTCCTCGTCCACCGGGGCGGCCTCGGCCTGCTGCGCCTGGTCGGCTTCGGCGGCATCCGCCTCCGCGTTCTGTTCTGGCAGCTCGACGACGTCGTCGCCGTCCTCACCCGGACCGCCCCGGCCACGGCCCCGGCCCCGGCGGCCACGCCGCCGACGGCGGCGGCCGGCACTGTCCTCGTCCGGGTGCTCGGCGTCCTCGGTGGCGTCCTCGACGACATCAGGATCGGGATCGGCCGGCTCCACCTGGTCACCGCCGGGCGCCGGCCGCGACCGCACGGTGTCGGCCGCCGGTGGCAGGAACACCGCGGTCGGCGGGGCGAAGACCGGGGTGAGCGGGACCGCGGGCCCACCGGCCGCGTCGGCCGTTACCTCCTGGTCAACGGTCTCCCGCTCGCCGGCATCAGCGGGTGCGAGCACCTGCGCGACACGTACCGCTACGTCTCGGCTCACGCTGGACTGCGGACTGCGGGCGGTCTCGCCCAACTCGGCGAGCGCCGCGAGGATGACCTTGCTGCCGACACCGAGCGCTTTGCCCAGTGCGTGCACACGCATCTTCGGGGGCAGATCGTCCAAGGCGGGATTGTGGATAGCGGGCACATCCTGGCCGGTGGCACCGGTCGGGGTCTCCATGTTTGGCATACGACTCCTCCGCCCCCGGGCGCGTCCACTCGAGGACGCGGCCGCACAGGGGCCATTTCTGTTCTGTCTCCGCCACCGGTGGTGGCGGGAATCCTGTACCGCGACGCCGCCGGTGCCCTGGCCACCTCGCCAGAACCGCCGACAGCAGGCCTGTCAACGACGCGCTACCTCGGCTCCGTCGGCCCCGTCAGACTCGCCGACCGGGGCTCGATCGATGAGACGTCTGTCCAGGGCGAACGGATCGATGAGTCGGCTGCCGTCGTCGAGCCGTCCCTGCTCCATCCGGATCGCCATCGCGGGTACCGGCGGCTCCAAGTCGGCGACGACACCAAGCGCGCTCAGCACGTCGTCCGGTCTCACGGCAGGGGTTAGCTGCCGCACGACCACCATGAGTATTCCACACCGTGATGACGTCGCCGACGAATCGTCCTTACGGCGTTGCGGGAGATTGTCCACCTCACCGGTCGTGCTCGCCTCCGACGACATCGCGGATCTGGTGAGCAAGGTCACACTCGTGGACGACGTGTCCAGCTCCTCCTCGAGAACCTCGGCAGCCACGATCGCCGGGCGCACGTCAAGGGTCTTCCTGCCATCCTTGGCCAGCCGCTGCACGGGCACGGTCTCCGCCGCGAGCAACGCCCGCACCGCCGCCCGCAGCCGCCCGGCCGGGACGAGGGGAAGCTCGATCCGCCACCGGCTCGCGTCGATCCGCTCGGCGAGCGTTCCAGGACCGGCCTCGACGGCCTCGAGCACATCCAGCCCGGCCGGCAGGGCGGCGTCGAGGGCATGGCGCAGCGTGTCCGGATCGACCCGCCGAACCACCTGCACCTCGACGTACTCGGCCTCGCTGGCGACCCCGGTGGGAGCAGCACCCACCCACGACACCTTCGGGTGAGGACTGAACCCTTGTGAGTACGCCATCGGCACCCCCGCCCGCCGCAGCGACCGCTCGAAGGCGCGGGCGATGTCTCGATGGGAGGTAAACCGCAGCCTGCCGCGTTTGGCATAGCGTAGCCTGAGCTTCTGCACTGCCGCGGCGGACGGGTTGGGCTGCTCTTGCCGGCTCAGCATTGCCCCCTCGAGGTCGTTGGACAGGTCGTGAGGAGACCGTACCCGGCGGCCGGGGCAGGGCCTGCGCTTGTCGACCGGGCGTGGCGTGGCTACCGTCCGGCCTGATCGGTGATGTGGGTCGTCGCCGACAGCCCACCACAGTGATGGAGGTCACCCGTGCCTCTGCTCGGCAGGGCCAGCGTGGCGGCGCTCGGCGCGACGCTGCTGGCAGTGGGCTGCGTGTCGGCCGCTCCGGTCGCCGTCGCCGAGGAACCGGCGCTCGGCGGCTGCGTTCAGCCAGGGCCTGTCCTGCGCTACCTCGTCGTCTTCGATCCCGGCACCGCGGACGAGGACGCGGACCGGCAGATCACGGCGGCCTGTGGCGGCACAGTTGTCTACTACCCCGAGATCGCCGTCGCGGTGGCGACCTCGCCGGATCCCGGCTTCGGCGACCACCTCGGCCGTGACCGGGCCTACAGCGCGCAGGCCGAGATCGACCAGGACCAACGGAAGGCGAGGCGGAACAGGGTCGACGAGACCATGCCCCCGGCCGTGACGCCGCTCAGCGCCGAGACCGACCGCCGCGGCGAACAATGGGACATGGATCTGATCAAGGCCCCCCAGGCGCACCGGATCACCGAAGGCGATCCCCGCGTCGTGGTCGGTGTGCTGGATTCCGGTGTGGATCCCCACCACCCGGACCTGCAACGGGCGCTGGACCCGGCACTGTCGGCGGGCTGCCTGACCGGAAGGGCCGACACGGCGGCGACCGCATGGGAACCGACGAGTTCCCCGCACGGAACTCACGTGGCCGGCATTATCGCGGCCGCCGACGACGGCAAGGGCATCACCGGGGTCGCGCCCAGCGTGCGGATCGCTTCGGTGAAGGTCGTCGACGACGAGGGCCACATCTACCCCGAGTACGCGGTGTGCGGGTATATGTGGGCCGCTGAGCACGGCATGACGGTCACCAACAGCAGCTTCGTCGTCGATCCGTGGGAGTACGGCTGCCCCGGCCACGGGGGACAGTCGGTGGTGACCGAGGCGATGCGGCGTGCGGTGGCCTACGCGACCGCCCGCGGTGCGCTCAACATCGCCGCCCTGACCAACCGGGGATCCGACCTCACCCACGCCGGCATCGACTCGCCCACGCCCGAGGGCGGTTCCGCCCAGTCGACGGAGGCCAGTGACGACTGCGCGATACTGCCCGCGCAGCTGCCCGGAGTCATCGCCGTGTCCTCGGTCGGGGCGGATCAGGTGAAGGCCGGATACAGCTCGTACGGACTCGGCGCCGTCGACGTCACCGCACCGGGCGGCGACACCCGCCAGCACCCCAAGAGGAACGACCAGTCCGCCGCCGACGAGCAACCCTGCGTGCTGTCCACCGTCCCGAACGGTTACGGCTACTACTGCGGCACCTCCATGGCGGCCCCACACGCCACTGGCGTTGCCGCCCTGCTCGCCTCTGTCCATCCGGACTCGACGCCCGCGCAGTTGACCGGGCTGCTCGACCAGCAGGCGCAGCCGGTGCAGTGTCCAGACGACTACGACCTGAACAACACCGGCGCCCAGGACGCGTACTGCTCGGGATACGTCTCCTACAACGGCTTCTACGGTCACGGACTGGTCAACGCGCTCGCCGCCGTGGACGGGACGGGCGCGGCCACGCCCCATCCCTGACCACGCTCACCGGACCGGCGAGTCACCGCCGACCGGGGTGAGCGGCAACAGGGTCCGGCCGGTCGGGCCGATCTGGATGTCGGTGCCCATGGCGGGACAGACCCCACAGTCGAAACACGGCGTCCAACGACAGTCGTCCTGTTCCTGTTCGCCGAGCGCGTCCTGCCAGTCCGCCCACAACCATTCCTTGTCCAGCCCAGAGTCCAGATGGTCCCAGGCGAGGACTTCGGTTTCGGTGCGTTCCCGGGTCGTGAACCAGGCCAGGCTCACGCCGAGCGGCTCCAGTTCGGTTTCGCACGCCCGTACCCAGCGGTCGTAGGAGAAGTGCTCGCTCCACCCGTCCAGACGGCCACCGTCGCGCCACACCCGTTCGACCACGCGCCCCACCCTGCGGTCACCCCGGGACAGCAGGCCTTCGATCAATGACGGTTTCCCGTCGTGGTAACGCATTCCGATATTGCGGCCGAGACCGCGGTCGGCGTTGACCGCCTCCCGAAGTTGGCGCAGCCGGTCGTCGACGGTGTCCGGATGGCACTGGGCCGCCCACTGGAAGGGCGTGTGCGGTTTGGGGACGAACCCGCCGATCGAAATCGTGCACCGGATGTCCTTGCGGCCGCTCGCCTCTCGGCCGGCTCTGATGACCTCCTTGGCCATCCTGGCGATCTGCAGCACGTCCTCGTCGGTCTCGGTGGGCAGCCCACACATGAAGTACAGCTTCACCTGCCGCCAGCCGGCCGCGTAGGCGGCACTGACGGTGCGGATGAGATCGGACTCGGAGACCATCTTGTTGATGACGCGGCGAATCCGCTCGCTGCCCCCTTCCGGCGCGAAGGTCAGTCCCGAGCGCCGGCCGTTGCGGGACAGTTCGTTGGCCAAGTCGATGTTGAACGCGTCGACCCTGGTGCTGGGCAGGGAAAGGCCCGTGTTCGTACCCTGGTAGCGATCGGCGAGCCCCTTGGTGATCTCGGCGATCTCGGAGTGGTCAGCGCTGGACAGCGACAGCAGCCCGACCTCTTCGAAGCCGGTGGCCTCCAGGCCCCGCCGCACCATCGCGCCGATGCCCTCGATGGAACGCTCCCGAACGGGGCGCGTGATCATTCCGGCCTGGCAGAAGCGGCATCCGCGTGTGCAGCCGCGGAAAATCTCCACACTCATCCGCTCGTGCACGCTCTCGGCCAACGGCACCAACGGCTGTTTGGGATACGGCCACTCGTCAAGGTCCATCGTGGTGCGCTTGAACACCCGGTACGGCACCCGGTCGCGGTTGGGCACCACTCGCTGGATCCTGCCATCGGGCAGGTACTCCACATCGTAGAAGCGGGGGATGTACACGCCGCCGGTCTCGGCGAGCCGGGTGAGCACCTCGTCCCGGCCGCCGGGGCAGCCCTGCTCCTTCCACTCCCGAATGATGTCGGTGATCTCCAGGACGGCCTGCTCACCGTCACCGAGCACGGCGGCGTCGACGAAGTCGGCGATCGGCTCCGGGTTGAAGGCGGCGTGGCCGCCGGCGAGCACGATCGGATGGTCGGTGGTGCGGTCGCGTGCGCGCAGCGGGATGCCGGCCAGGTCGAGCGCGGTGAGCAGGTTGGTGTAGCCCAGTTCGGTGGCGAAGCTGACGCCCAGCACGTCGAAGGCGCCGACGGGCCGGTGGGCGTCGACCGTGAACTGGGGCACGTGATGTTCGCGCATGAGTGCCTCGAGGTCGGGCCACACCGTGTACGTGCGCTCGGCGAGCACGTCGGGCAGCTCGTTGAGGATCTCGTAGAGGATCATGATGCCCTGGTTGGGCAGCCCGACCTCGTAAGCGTCCGGATACATCAGGCACCACCGGACGGTGGTGGAGTCCCAGTCCTTGACCGTCGCGTTGAGTTCACCGCCGACGTACTGCACCGGCTTGGACACCCTGGGCAGCAGGGTCTCGAGTGCGGGGAAGACGGACTCGACGCTCACCCCGACCAGGGTAACGACCACGGCGACCGGCGCACCCGTGGGTCTATCGTAGCTTTCTGTAGCATGAGCGCTATACTGATCACATGACCCGGCACATCACTCAACGGGAACTGCGCAACGACAGCGCGGCGATCCTGCGGGCCGTCGAGAACGGGGAGGACTTCATCCTGACCCGCAACGGCACCCCGATCGCCGAGGTGCGCCCCATCCGCCGGCACACCTTCGTACCAGTTGATGAGCTCATGCGACTCACCGCCCATCTGCCACGGATCGATTTCGACGAATTCCGCGCCGATCTCGACGCCGTGGTCGATCCCTACCTCGACGATCCCTACGAACGACGCGGACACAATGCCTGACTACAAGCGCGGACTGCTCGACACCTCCGTCGTCATCGATCTGCCCAACCCCACCGTCGCCGCGCTGATCACCGAAGCCGCGATAAGCGCGATCACTCTGGCCGAACTGGCGACTGGACCACACGCGACACATGATCCGGTCAAGCGGGCCGAACGCCAGCAGCGGCTTCAGTGGGCGGAAAACACCTTCGATGTCCTTCCCTTCAGCACGGAGGCGGCACGCCATTACGGCCATGCGTATGCGCTCGTTCTCGCAGGAGGACGCAAGCCCCGCGGCCGCCTTGTCGACCTGATGATCGCCGCAACGGCGGTCGCCAATGACTTGCCACTCCTGACCCGCAATCCCAAGGACTTCGTCGGACTCGACTCGATCGTCCAGGTCATTCCCGTCTAGACCCGATCCTCGCGCGCGGCGCGGCGCAGGTAGGCCGCGTAGGGCGCGAGCTCGGGATCCGAGCGTACGTCGCGCAGAACCGCGCCAAGCACCTCCAGGTATGTTTCGCGGGCCGCTCTGACCAGCCGTCGCCCCTGAGCGGTGATCTGGGTGTAGACCCCGCGCCGGTCGAACTCGCACAGGTAGCGCTCGCTCAGTCCGGCGCGCTCGAGGCGGCCGACCAGTCGGCTGACCGAACTGTGGTTGAGCGGTATCGCCTCGGCGAGCGCCTGCTGCCGTAGGTGTCCGTCGTCGTCGGAGTAAGCAAGGGCGGCAAGGGCGAGGTACTCCGATACCGAGATCCTGTGCCGCGCTTGGAGTACGCG